>CAYYMA010000001.1:0-1194 GCA_964472805.1 uncultured Methanomassiliicoccales archaeon
TTAAATCGATGTGGGTTTGTTTTTTATAATCAACAATCTAAGATATGATCTTCTCGACATTGATATTGGCGTAGATCAAATAAGTGAAACAGGAAACACAAAGTACAGAATAGTTTCAAGTGAACCGACCACTATCGCTACTGGAGAAACGGCATCACTTCCTATTAATCTTGAAATTAATACCCTGAACAGTGCCCTCATAATGCTTATTGGGGACAGCACCACCTTTGACATTAACATTGGATTAGAAATCTCGGGAAAATATCTCTACGGAATTGCAGGGGTTAGTGTATACGCCACAGCTAAATTTAGCACTTCTACAACAAATCCCATCGTTATTGATATAGAGGAAAATAAAGTCACAGTTACATCTGATGATAAGCTGGATATGATTCCCGTCGAAAGCCTTAGTGCCAGCATAGGAGACATAGACGTCGTTATCACGAACGATGATCTAAACGGATTCTCCGTTGTAATAGACAGTGGAACAGCGATGACCATATTGGAAGTGCTGGAAGCCCAATATGCTAATGAAGACTATACTATAGAAATCGATACAGGTGATCCCGATCCGGAAATCATTGAATTAACGAAAGAGCAGTATGCTCAATTGATTGATATCGTAGAACAAGTCATGGCAGGGGTGCTCTAATGAACGAACTCGTCGACACTACGTTTGGGACCGACCTCAGGACTGGGTCCTGGGGAAAAGGAATATTTAAGATCATAATCAGCATACTGTTCATTATCGCGATACCCCTGGCCATAGTATACTATTTCGAAGGTTTCATTCAAGAATATATTGAATCCATGGGATCAGAAATGGACCTTAGTAGCATCTTTGCTACACTTAGTGAGACCATCTGGAGATTCGCAGTATATGGTGTTCCAATAGTGATACTGGCATTTTTTACTGGTTTCTATGCCAAAGGTAACAAGGGAAGGTTACTTTTCACTCTGATAACTTTAGCATATTCAATCGCTTGGCTATTTTTAATATTCCAAGGTGGAGCAATGTCCATTTCTATGGACCTCGCTTCTATGTTCGAAGGTGAAGATTTCTCCGTTGAAAATGTGGATATGGTCCTCTCTTTCATGGGGATAATCCTAATAATGGTTGGATTCATCCTGCTTAATATGGTACGTGCCTACGCGGCCTACAGAAGTCACCGCGAAAAGTACTTGAAAAAGTAC
>CAYYMA010000001.1:1294-31721 GCA_964472805.1 uncultured Methanomassiliicoccales archaeon
CAGAGGAAGTTAGAGGGAAATGGGAATTAATATCGCTATAAAAGAAATAGAGTGTTCCAGCGCACTATGTAGAGAAAAAAAGCTCAAGATAGTAAGAGTTCTTGTAAAACACCCAGAAAACTTCGGGGATGCCGCAGAAGTGTTCAGGACCGTGTCGAAAGTAAAGGCTGAGTGTGCAGTAGGAGATTGGGAACCGTTCTTAAAAAAGAACAAACTCAGTAAAGACACCGAGACGGTGCACATTGATCTTCTGATTAACGACGAAGATATATCCATGTTAGATTCACTAGCAGAAGACTCTTATTCGGGTTGGGTAGATTTGAACAAACTTGATACTCAAGCTCAAGAAAAAGCGATTGCTGACTCGTTACCTGAGAACCGAACCACAGAATGGGAACTCGTCTCCTTTGACGAAATGAAAGAAACCTGTGCCACCTGTAAAGTTTCATGGGATAAAGGTAGAGGATGTATGGGTGCATTCGGACCTGATAACAGCCTTCTGCCAGGAATAGCAGAAAAATATGGATGCACGATAACCGCATCTGTACCTGCCAGCGTATCGTCCGGAAAGATATACACTTATGAAGATGCAACCAGACTTCTAGAAGAGATCGAAATCTTAAGAAAGGCTCTGCCCGAAGAGGGGAAGATGATGGTACGTAGATACTCCGGTCCAGTGGACCGTATGGAAGCTGTGGCCAAAATCTCCGTCGATGAAAAGTGCGGGTTTTACTTCTTCTGAAGGTGCTCCATCGTCCAGATCATCTCTTTGACCAAGATGGATACTGCCTTTAGGGCTTCCTTATCTGCGGTATACTGAGGTGCGTTCAAAGCTCTGAACACCGTCTGTGGAGTGGAACCGCAGACGATCATCTGGTTCCTTAGCATAAAATTGACCATTTCGGAATAAGCAAATGATGCACCGTCATGTGCTGCTACGGCGACAGCACCGCCGACCTTACGTTTTAGTCCCATGTCGCCTTTTTCAAGTGCCAGGCCCGCTCTTTCAATAAATATCTTCATCTGTCCTGTTACACTGCCATAGTATGCGGGGCTCGCAAAAATAATACCGTCAGTATCTCTGAGCTTGTCCACGATGGCATTCAATTCATCGTCCTCGGTTATGCATCTACCGTCACCACGAATCTCACAAGACCTGCAATCGTTGCAAGGAATGAAATCATAAGAAAAGAGTTGGATGTGTTCTGTCTCTATGCCTTCTTTAGAAAACTCATCGAGCATGTCCATAATTATACTCGCTGTATTCCCTAATAGTCGCGGGCTGCCGTTTAAAGCGATGACCTTCATGAAACGAAAATATACGGTCAAGGTATAATCTCTTTGTTACTATTATTTTGACAAAAGTATTGTGTTCTATCCTTTTCCCGATGTACCAACTATGCTCCAATTGGATAAGTATTAAACAATCGACAAACGGTAGCGGGTTCATGGTAAAGAATATGCTTGAAATCAAAAACCTTCATGCTGAGGCTGGCGGGCGGGAGATTTTAAAAGGCGTGGACCTCGTCGTAGAAGAAGGGGAGACCTGCATACTCTTCGGGCCCAATGGTTCCGGAAAATCAACATTACTTTCAGCGATTATGGGATACAGCACGAACCATATCACGAAGGGAGAGATCATATTCAAAGGAAAAGACATAACTCACCTCCCCGTCGATGAACGTGCCAAGATGGGAATCGGCATGATGATGCAGAGACCGCCTAACGTTATAGGTGTGAAACTAGGAAAACTTATTACTACCGCGGCAGATGCAGCGTGTGCTGAAGAAGTCTTGGCGGAAGCCAGCGATTTCAGGATGGAAGAGTTTTTGGACCGGGATGTAAACGTTGGATTCTCCGGTGGAGAAATAAAAAGGTCCGAACTACTGCAACTTACTGCGCAGAGCCCAGAACTTATTTTACTAGATGAACCTGAATCAGGAGTGGATCTACAAAGCATTGACCTTATAGGCAACAAAATCCGCAATCTACTCTACGATAAGATGAACTGTAGGCGAAGCACGCCAAAAAGTGTGTCTGCACTGGTAATCACCCATACTGGGCAGATAATGGATTATATCGGAGCGGACAAGGCCTACGTAATGGGCGAAGGAAGGATCCGCTGCTCAGGAAGACCTGCCGACCTGCTAAAGACCATCAAGACAAACGGATACGGAGACTGCGGAGTATGCAAAAAGATAGTGATACCAGAATAAAGGACGCCTTGAAGAAAAAAGCGACATACGGCAAAGATGTGGACCTCTCGAAGTATAAAGAAGGGCGAAGCGACGGCCTTGTCATCGAAGATCTTGAAAGCTCCGAAAACATATTCAAAAACGTTATGGAACGTGTTGGCGTAACGACAGATGAAGATTCACGATCAGGAACTATAATGTTCATAGACAACACACTTGGACACTGCTCGTCGAAACTACCGGAAGGTGTAGAGATAATGTCCACTCAGCAGGCACTAAAAAAGTATGACTGGGTCAAAGATAAGTTCTGGAAAGCAGTGGATCCCGAAAAAGATAAGTTCACTGCACATGCGTATCTCGAGAATTCCGATGGTTATTTTATACGTGTGAGATCGGGATATCAGATAGATGCTCCAATACAATCCTGTATGTTGGTCAACACCGCGAAAACTATCCAGAATGTTCACAACATTATATTCATCGAGGACGGGGCTTCCGCCAATATTCTTACCGGATGTTCTACTGGACCAGACGCGAATGATGCGATACATGTCGGCGTAACAGAAATGTTCATCGGAGATAATGCCTCTTTGACATACTCGATGATACACAACTGGGGTAACGAGACCACAGTGAGACCCAGTACCGGAATAAACGTTGGTACAAATTCTCATTTCACCAATAATTACGTCATATTAGATGATGTGGGAACGCTTCAAAGTAACCCGATCGTTAATCTAAACGGAGAAGGTTCAACTGCAAGATTGAACTCCATGTGCATCGCACAGATAGGTTCCGACATAGACAATGGATCCATCGTTAATCTGAACGCCAAAGGCACTTCAGCAGAGATAATCAGCAGAAGTATCACGATGGGCGGTAGAATGGTCGCCCGGGGACGTCTAGTCGGGAACGCACCTGGAATTAAAGCACATCTTGAGTGTAAAAGCATCATACTGACAGAAGGCGGAACTACTCTGGCCATTCCTGAATTAGAAGCTAACGTCGCAGATTTGGAAATGACTCATGAGGCTGCCGTCGGTAAGATAGCCAGAGACCAGATAGAATATCTGATGTCCCGGGGTCTATCGGAAGACGAAGCCGTTAGTATGATCGTCAGAGGTTTCTTGTCCGGGGGTATCGAAGGACTGCCTCCTGAGCTTGAGGAAAAGATAAACAAAGCTACAAGTGTAGCTGACCTAGGTGACTGAGTCAGAACGAATCAACAGCGTACTTGTCAACGGCACGGATGATATTTCCGTCGGTATCACGGAACGATGTGTAAACACCGACAGGACCCAATTCAGGGTCCACCATGAACACCACGCCCTCGTCTATCAACCGTCTGTGGAGTGCGTAGGGATCGTCAACGCCGATATAGAAACCAGTATCGATACCTATGTCAGAAGACACTACCAAAAGTATAACGGCACTTTCCCTTTTTAGAACAGCATGAGAATCCTTTCTAACGATAACTTCCATTCCCAAAAGATTGGTATAAAAACTAATACTGGTCGATAAATCGCTGGTGGGCACCCTGACCGCCGTTATATTCAAAGGTAGTCCTTCATCAGTGTATTCAAAATCCCCGCCGTGTGGGTCCCCGATAGGCATAAACGAACATATCTTTCAGCAGTTATATTCATTGTGATGTGTACTAACACCGATAGACTATTAAGACGATAACGTTTTGACGGTATGATTATAATGGCAGTGATAAGTGCAAATAAAATTGAAGAGGATTCAAAACTTAACGAGAGCCTCAGCAAAATAAAGCATGTGATAATCGTATTAAGTGGTAAAGGAGGAGTTGGAAAAAGTACCGTATCCTCTAACCTCGCAAGTGCACTATCAACTAAAGGATACGACACAGGCGTTATGGACATAGATATCACTGGACCCAATATTCCCAAAATGTTCGGCATAGAGGACGAGAAGCTGGACGTACAAGAGGGTAAACTCATTCCGATCATGGTTCCACCTTCGCTAAAGGTTATGTCAATGGCATTCTTGTTGCCTACAAAGGACACCCCGGTCATGTGGAGAGGCCCTATGAAAATGACTGCGATAAGACAATTCATAGAGGATGTTGAATGGGGAGACTTAGATTACCTGGTCATAGACATGCCTCCAGGAACTGGCGATGAAGCACTTTCTATTATGCAGCTTATTCCGAAACCAGACGGAGCAGTCATTGTAACGACACCACAGGACGTCGCACTTATGGATAGCCGTAAATCCATCACCTTCGTAAATGAAGCCAAAATACCCATTCTCGGTCTCGTTGAGAACATGAGCGGGTTCATATGCCCACATTGCGATAAAGTAACGGACATCTTTAAAAGTGGCGGCGGAGAGGCCGTAGCAAAAGAATTTGGCATACAGTTCTTAGGAAAAATACCCATAGAACTTTCTGTTGTAGAATCGGGTGACGCAGGACTTCCGATCGTCCTAGGAAAACCTGAATCCGCTTCGGCCAAGGCTTTTACTTCAATGATAGAGAAAATTGTCAAAAAGGTCGAGAAGAAATGAAAATCGGAGTTCTTGCCGAGGGCGATACCTTAGATTCATACGTGGCCGAAGACTTCGGCCGCGCACCCTATTTCCTGATAGTTGATATGGATACGTTAGATTTTGAGATCGTCGATAACGAACACAAAGATGCTGCTACCGGTGCTGGTATGCTTGTAGCCGACTCGATAGTTGGACTGGGCGTCGATGCTGTTATAGTAGGTGGCATAGGACACCATGGTTACGATAAATTAACCGCAGCAGGAATAACCGTATCAATGGACGAAGAAGGCACCGTCGAAGAAAGCGTCACAGATTTCAAAAGACGATACGAACGAAGGATGAAATTCGAATCTCAAAAATTAGACTGAGCGCTTTTCGCCCCATATGATCTTATGGAGTTGCGGAAGCACTCTAACGTCTAATTTTCTTACGAGTACTTCCTCAGCCAGTAGGACTATATTCATACCGCCCACTGGCGATAATATTATGTTTGTATGCGGAAAATATTCGTCCATAATCTGAATGGCGTAATCTAGATCCTCATTATCTTTGATTATGAACTTAAGCTGGTCCTTTTCTTTAAGATGAGATATATTTGACATTAGCATACGATCGGACATTTTAGATGATGGACATTTGATATCCATACTTATCATTAAATTTTTATTATCGTTTAAACCAGTGATATCTATCGAACCGTTAGTTTCGAGCACGATGTGTTTTCCTTTTGAAAGTAATAAGTCTATCAATCTTGGAAGGTCCTTCTGCAACATTGGTTCTCCGCCAGTGATGCATACGTGAGAAACATCTACAAGTTCAGCTAATACCGCAACGTCATGATCTTCGCCTTCTTCACTGAAAGCATATTTGGTGTCACACCATGAACAGTCCAGATTACATCCAGAAGTTCTAATGAAGAACGTTGGAACACCCATCATCATTCCCTCGCCTTGTAACGAAGTAAATGTTTCACAGATTTTCATAATGATCACTCGTATTCAATCTCGTCCACATATCCAGCTTCCTCAAATCCTTTAAGCCTGAGTATACACGAATCACAGTGACCACATGCCTTTTCACCGCCTTCGTAGCAAGACCATGTTAATCCCAACGGTGCATCCAATTTTTTACCGATACGTACAATATCCGCTTTGGACATGTTCAATATCGGAGTGATTATCTTGATCGGATTTCCTTCGACACCTGCTTTGGTACCTTGTTCTAGCATATTTTCATAAGCTTTAAAAAACTCAGGACGGCAATCAGGATATCCTGAATAATCGACAACGTTGGCGCCGATGTATATTCGGTCGGCGTCTACGGATTCGCATAGCCCTGCGGCGATACTTAAAAATATTATGTTCCTAGCTGGAACATATGTTATTGGGATTTCTTTATCGAGACTGCCTTTACGGTCCTGAGGTATATCTATTTCAGAATCAGTTAGTGCAGATCTGAATGAAGTTAGATTGATGTCGATGATTGTATGCATGACGCCATAATGATTGCAAACATCTGTAGCAGATATGAGCTCTCTAATGTGCCTCTGACCGTATCTAAAACTGATCGCGTAGATCTCGAACCCGTCCTCTATCGCCTGTGCCAGTGTAGTGGTCGAATCTAAGCCTCCAGACAGTAGCACAACGGCTTTGGTCATCTCAACTCCTCTGTATACCAAGCGGTTTGACCACGTTCCTCGTCGAGCCCTATGGATACCGCACAAATATTATTTGGAAATTGTACATCCCGTATCATATGTTTGACCATCATCTTAGCCATCTCTTCAGCCGTGGTGTTAGAGATATCCAATATAACGACATCCTCGATAGGGAACACGTAACGCTTTCCACAGGTAATCGCTTCCACAGAATCGTCATTTATAGTAAGTTTAACATCTTTTGACGAGGATGGAAGTAACGTCCGATGATCCATCGTCGACATTATCGAACGTAGCTCTTTCTTAAGGACAACAAAATCCATGAGCATTCCACCATCGTCCATATCTCCCTCGAGCCTCAAACGTACTACATAGGAGTGACCATGAAGCCTGGAACATTTCTCATGTTTTGGAATAAAATGGCATGCTGAGAACCTGATACCTGAATACTCTCCGTCAATTTCTAATTTCATTTTTATTTCTCCGTAAGTTTAAGTGCCAGTGTTATAGAATCACGATAATCCGTTTTAGCCCTGGATGTGTCTATGAACACTTTGTCAGAATTTACAATAGGTGCACCGAGGGTCAATACATTACCTACCAAGTGCATAGATCTGAACATCAGATTACCATATATGCCGTCTGGTGCGATAACTATGTCGGTATCCCTTATTGCGTTCTCGATGAGTATCTGTGAGTGATAAGCATCATAACCTTTATCTTGTAACATTTTTACAAGAGTTAGAGCGTCGTCGATGCTGTTGTTTACTGCTTTACATCTACCGTAATCTTCGCATCTTCCGCCGGACATGACTGCTATCTTGGTCCCAAGCCCTATTTTCTTTGCCAGATCTACCGAATGAACAGCCAGTACAAACCTCTGATGTATAGTCCATCCTTCATCTATTCCAACAGGAGATAATAAGAACAGCTTACCGTCCACAGGCTCCATAAGAACGACTCTCTCTAGAACGTTGATACCCAGTGCCCTCTTGATATGAGGAAGAAGAACGGACGAGGACATGTCTCCACGGACGGCTGCATCGATTTTGCCTGAACTTAAATCGTCTGCAAGTTTCTCAGAATCGTCGTATATTGTGATGTTCCTGCTCTTAAAGGCGTTGACGCTTCTCTCGACATTGCCCGCATCGGAACCACGTCCGATACCAACAAGTGCATCGGGAAGCGGCCCTAGCAGAAACTCTTTCGACGTTACCATATGTTCCCATAACCTATAGATTATTTTAAAGTAGTTGGATACTACAATAAGAAATTAGGTCAATTACGTATCGCATCGAATTCGTAATCAGACCAATCGCGAAGTCCCAGTACTATCTCGATCTCGGGAATGGTCAATAAAGGTTTATCGAATCTTGCGGACTCATCGAGAGCTATACGAGGACATGCAGTGTTAACATAAGCATCCACGCGGTAATGTGCCAGAGTCTCGGGATTAATTTCGTCCAAAATTATTGGATATGCTTTTTTACCAGCATTACGGATCTTTTCTATAATTTTCTCGGCTTCGACAGAACGGTTCTGACCCGCCTTACTGCATATTATGACCATAAAACGCTTAGCTTCCGAAGCTATTGTAATTGCAGCAAATCGTTTTCTTAATATCCTGTCTTTAATACTATCTATATTTCTCATCTCTCCGGTGACCGGGTTAAGGACGAACAATATACGATCTGTGCCAAGTGCTGCGGCCAAAGGATGAAAATCTCCCTCGCCCAGAAAAAGGAATGCGTCTACAAAATCTACAATACGTTCAGCCGTGCTACAGTCGCATCCCAAAACTTGTCCAGGATATTTTATCCTTGTATCTCCATCAGACACAAAGGCTTCCCTTCCTGATTCTTCAATGATCCTTACGGCCTCCGGGATCAATCCGACATATTGTATCGCAGCCAATACCCCAACTTTATTTGGCAACAGTTCCACGGAAGATACGAGAGATTCAGTTATTGAAACGTTGGCCCGGGCCTCTATAAAAAGAATATCTGGGTCATTACCCAAAGATGGCATGGCTGCATGTCCATAATGAACCAGGGCTTCGGCCACATCCTTATAATTAGAATAATAATCGCAGGCGCCATAACAGGGGCGCCCAATAATAATTATCTCAGAACCTGTAGAGCTACGAAGCTCTTCAGCAATCTCAGAAGACCTCAGTTTCAGCCCTTCCGGGAGTTGGACGGCCACCCTAGAATAACCTTTGAAAGTTATCCATTCGGTGGTCCGCCCTATCTCCAGGTCGAACATCACTGGGCGAATTCCTTACCTTCTTCCACATCAACATAACATGGGGAAGGCATCTTCATGGACGCTCTCCATAGAGCATCCTTCGCTGAGTTAAATGTAGCAGGTGTACAGCGTACCGTGTAAACGGCCTGTCCGCGCTCAAGTCTCGCAGCAGTACTGACATTCTTACCGAAGGCATTACGCATTCCGCTTGAAACACGGTCTGCACCTGCGCCAGTTGCCAACTTGTTCTCTCTGAGAACAATATGTGGAAACACCCTAACAGTGAAATGGTATGCAGTAATTCCTGACTTACCTAGTACCCTGTTAGCAGCAATACGTCCAGCTTCTAAGGCAGTATGCCTGATCTGTACTCTGTTCTCTACTCTAAGCGACATCTTTATGGGGAATTCTCCAGAACGATCACCCATTTCAAACTGGCTGAGTCTGCTATTAGGAATTCCTCCTAAGTATTCGCGGCGAGTATTCGCCTGTCCTTTGATCTCTCTGTACATCGATGCGGGCTTTCTTACCATTTGCACCACCTAGTGATTGCGACGGGCACACATTCCTGATTTTGTATTTAAGAGCTACTCTCTTTTCTAAATAAAAGTCAGGTCTGAAATTGTGACCTCTTAGACTCATGAAGTATAGGTCCACTATATAATTTACGACGAAAAGGCCATTAAAAAGATATTTTTGAGCACGGAAAATGCATAATTTGGGAATGATGTTAAAAATATGGACGAACATCCACTTTTGCTTCCATGAATACACTGATCTTCAATGTGGTCCCTGATGAAGAGAAAGATCTTTCCGCTGAACAGGCGGACAAGATCATGAACGATGTCCAAAATTTGCTTAGACACGTTGGAATGTACATAGTAACCGCGGAGATGGGGCTCCAAGGACGTGCTCCCGATGGATTCGAATCTAAGTTCGATCTTAGTTGTGATCCAATGGAACGCGAAGACGAAAATTCTGTTCTCAACTCAGCTCTATTCAAGCTTGAGAATACATTAGATGTTGCCAGTAGTGAAATAATAAATCGCTGGCTTTCTGAAAAATATACTGATCCTCGCTACAAAGTTGCGATCGCTAATGATCTTATGTCCCTTTGTGACAATTTAAACGGATGTAACTTCAGCTATGGCCGTGGAAAGAATATAAAAAATTTATCAAATATCAGATCAGAAAGATTCAAAGAAAGTGCCAGTGCAGATACCAAGAATATTACATGTGCTTTGGCTGGTGTGATTGGTAGAAAAATCGACATGAGGGGCAGGAACGCCTATTATCTCGATACCGGCTCATATCTTTGTAAAATCACTACAGGAAAAGACTTTAACGAAAAAACAGCAGAAAAATATTCGAAAGCTGGTGCTTGTCTTGTGTCTGGTGTTGCCGTTCTCGATGAGAACGACAACGTCGTTGAAATAAAAGATATCTGTAAAGTAAACGTTTTCCCAGGAATAGTCTTCAAAAGGATAATAACGCCATCCAGGGATCTGGCACTTCTTAATCCCGCCTCAGCCGACATATCATTCGATAGGACATCCAGGAAATGGACACTTAGGAATGAACTTCTTGGAATATCTTTATCGAAACCAAACTGGAACGATACAGTTGCAGGGTTCCATGATTATTTCATGTTTCTTTGGGAAACATACGTGGACGAAACAAAAGAAGAACTTGGTGAAGAAGAGATAGAGATACGCGATTATCTTTTATCCATGGTTCCGTTCTAAATTTTTATCCCCAATATTTATATCATCTGTGCATTGTGGCTAATTGATGTCGAAAAGACGCATCTCCTCCAGACAAGCAGCGAACCTAGGCCAACAGCGCATAGAGAAGCTTATGTCCATGGCCGCAGAGGCTGTCAGAGAGGGAAAGTCTGAAAGGGCCAGACGTTACGTTGATCTGGCCCAGCGCATTGGAATGAAGACCCGTACCAAGATCCCAAAAGAATTCAGGTACTGTCAAGGGTGCTTAATTCCTTTGATCGCGGGCATTAACTGCACAGTGAGGCTTAACAATGGAAAAGTCAGTATCACATGTGGAGAATGTGCCGTTGTAAAACGTCTACCATACACGAGGGAACAGAAAAATGACCGAGAAAGAAGCCAGAAAAGAGCTGATGAGACGCGCCAACGATCTTAATATGACAGTACACGTCGGTAAAGACGGTATTGACGAAGGTCTCCTTAACGAGATTGTTAATCAATTAAAAAAGAACCGGCTGATTAAGGTCAAGGTCCTTTCCAACGCAGAAGGTGAAACTTCAGATATAGCTGCTACGATCGTAGAAGCGACGGGATCGATCATGGTGGACGTACGAGGAGGAGTAATAGTTCTAACAGACAAAAGAACATGGAACTCCTTAAGTCAGAAAAAGTTCTGAGATGATAGGATGCTGGATATCAATATAATTAGAACTGAACCTGAAATGATAAGGAAGATGCTTATCAACAGGAACAAGGACGCAGATATCCTGGATCTATTTCTCGAAGCAGATTCCGAATGGAGGATGCTGACCAGTAAGAATAACGAACTTAGGAAGCTTAGAAATGAAGTTTCCGCACAGATAGCAAAAACCTCCAAAGGCTCCGAGAAAGAAGCAAAGATTGCCGACATGAAGGAAACAGGAGAAATAATAAAACAAAACGATGCTAGGATGACGGAACTCGAGACCATCCGCAACGACTGCGTACTTAATATTCCAAATATAACACATGAAAGTGTCCCCATAGGAAAAGATAGCACAGAAAATGTTGTAATCTATGAATGGGGAGAAAAAAGAACATTCGATTTTACTCCGAAAGAGCATTGGGAAATCGGCGAAGATCTGGATATTATCGACTTCGAAAGAGGCATCAAGGTCGCTGGTAGTGGATTCTATTGTCTCAAAGGTGATGGTGCAAGACTTGAACGTGCCCTGATAAATTATTTCCTTGACACACATATGAAACAAGGATACAAGGAGATATTTCCACCTATTGTGGTGAACACTGCAGCAGTTACCGGAACAGGCCAGTATCCCAATCTGAAGGACGATATGTATCATATTGAAAAGGACGACCTCTACCTGAACCCTACTGCAGAAGTTCCGTTGACCAATCTTTTAAGGGACGAAATCCTTGCTAAAGAAGAACTTCCGATACTGTATACTGCATACTTGCCATCTTTCCGTAGAGAAGTGGGTAAACATGCGGACACCAAGGGAATAATCAGGGTACACGAGTTCAATAAAGTAGAAATGGTCAGATTCGTACTTCCGGAAACATCATATGACGTTCTTGAAGAACTAAGAGGCGACGCTGAAGAACTTATAAAGGCTCTTGAACTCCCATATCGCGTGTTACTGCTTTGCACCGGAGATATGAGCTTCTCCTGTAGTAAATGCTATGATCTTGAATTACACGCTCCATCTAAGGATGCTTGGTTGGAAGCCTCGTCCTGTTCTAACTTTACAGACTTCCAGGCCCGTAGGACCAAAATAAAGTACAGACCTGAACCACACCTGAAGAGCGAGTTCATACACACCCTGAACGGGTCTGGACTTGCACTTCCTAGGACCATGGTGGCCATCTTGGAGAACTATCAGAACAAAGATGGCACCGTCACTATACCTGAGGTCCTTAGACCTTATATGGGCGGACAACAGATAATCGGTTAAATTTTCAGATTTTCGAGATCCTTGATTATTTCCTCTGTGTTCAGTGTACCACCTATTTTCAACAAGCTTTCACGAAGCTCTTGCTCACCGTCCGCTAGGGATTTAGGATTGACTCCGTAACATGCTGAGACGTGAGCCTCAACGAAAGCACCTATGAGATCGCATGATTTGATATCCGTCCCAGCACGTTTACCGAACATCGGGTGATCCGAATTGTCGAACGGATTGTATAGCATGAATTTCATTTCATCACGCCATGTGTCTGGAAGCATCGGCATTATAACTGATTCTAGAAGTTCATGCTCATAACTTTCCAAAATATCTGTCAAGCCACTGACGTTCTTTTTAACAGGCGATATAACGTCCTTAGTGAGCACTTCTGGAAGATCATGGAAAAGTGCAGTAAAATAATCATTATAGATCTGCTTTCCTGAAACTTTCATATCAAGGTCATGAAGGAATATAGAATTGGCGACCATTAGCGAATGACCCAGTACTGTTGTTTTCGGTATCCTTGGGGTTCGGGCCCACCTCTGCTGGAATCTAAGTTGTCCAAAAAGATCGATAAAATCTTTGATACCTTTATCAAGCATCGCCTTTACAACTCCAGGTAAATCTGTGTGACTAGATACTTTGCTGTAAATCGTATCCTTAGTGTTCTCGACACCGAACATACCTATGTTCATCTGATAAATGATATCGAACTCCCATTTGGTTGCCAGATAATGTGCCGCATCTATGATACGATCTTCTCTTGAGTCCCTTTTGGAACTTAAATATTCGAAAAGTCGTCCACGGAACTCTGAATCCGCATTAGGTACGTTCCTATCAAACTCCTTCATTACGAACTTATTAACCTGTTCAAACTTTTCAGTTATGATTTTATGATAGACCTGAGGTTTCAGATCGGTAAGAACTATACGGCTGATAAACTCGAACAACGTATGCTCAATCAATAACGTCCAATCTATTTTGTTTCCTGCTTCTTCATCGTATTTTCCAATGACCCAGACGATCGCAGCTTTATGTGCTTGTTTATCTTGCTCAGTGAGGTCCAAAGGCCTTAGGTGATCGTTCCATCTATGCATATTAGCAGATTCGAACATAAAGTGTAGCATTTCAGCATTGAGGGCCTTACCCATTCACTCATCCTCTTTATCAACAGATTTTGAAGTTAAAATATCTTTATTCTCTTTGTCTGGCTCTTTAAACATTCCTAGCTTAAATGCGTTGTAGAATACGATGACGATGGATACCAAGATCATTAACGTCCCCAGTATAAAAACAGCCATAGATCCTTCAAAGCTTAATATCCCTATAACTCCGAACATTCCTACGACCGTTAATATTATCCCAATAATGTTTAGGCTCGCCCATAGCCAATTGTAATTTTTAGCCATCGGCACCTCCAACGTGTTGGCAATATAAAACGAGTATGAGTGACTAAAATAATATAGGGTAAGTGCACGATAAGGACTTATGAAAGTATCTGACAGACTATCTTCGATCCCAATGTCCGGGATAAGGAAGATGTTCGACCTAGCGGGACCAGGTTCCATCAATCTCGGGTTAGGAGAGCCGGATCTGCAGCCGCCTGCGGCCGCTATAGAGGGTATGAACAAAGCTGCCCTAGAAGGAAAAAACAAATATGGCCCTACAGCAGGGATCCCTGAACTGAGGAACTCCGTAGCAGAAAGATACAGTATGTACGGCGAAATGACAGGAGAAAATATTATCATTACACCCAGTGGCTCTACGGCTTTGTTGGAGGTCATGGCATCTTTTATTGATCCAGGGGACGATGTGTTAATCCCTAGTCCCGGTTTTGTCATCTACGGGCCACATTCAAAGCTCGTAGGAGGCACAAGCACCGAATACAAGCTAACACAAGACGATTTTCAACCAGACATTGAAGATATCAAAAATAAAATTAATAAAAACACTAAAATGATCGTTGTGAACAACCCGTCGAATCCTACTGGCGGAGTTCTTTCTAAAGAATCATACGACGCCCTCATTGATCTCGCGGACGATAACGACATCCACATTTTATCAGATGAAGTATACGACTCGTTCGTATACGAAGGCGAACATCGTTCATTTATGAACAGGCTTGACCGTGCGGTGGTCGTCAACGGGTTTTCGAAGATGATGTCAGTAACGGGTTGGAGACTAGGGTTTATATGTGCCAGTGAAGAACATATGCAGGACCTTATAAAAATGCAGTATCACGTATGTGCCAGTCCAGCGATGCCTCCTCAGTACGGGGTTCTCGCAGCGATGCCCGGGATCAAAACGTATCTAGAAAATGCTAAAAGTATTTTCAAAGCGAGACGTGATCTCATAACCACGAGGATCAATAACATTGAAGGAATGAGCATGGCACCTCCAAAAGGAGCATTCTACGCGTTCCCATCGTTTGATATGAATATAACGTCCCAGGATCTTGCCAATACTCTTGTAACAAAGGGATTGATATGTACTCCTGGATCAGCGTTCGGCAAATACGGAGAAGGACATCTTAGATTCTCATACGCCGCGGACGAGAAAAAGATATCCGCTGGAATGGACATACTTGAACATACAGTCATGGAGATGAAAAAATGAAAGAGGATAAAAAAGACCCGAACGCAGGATTGTTCGGATTGGATGAAGGAGAAGAAGTATCTGAAGAAGAAAGAATCCATATGCAACTGTTCGGAAAGAATCCGCGCAGAGTCTCTGCCTTTCATGATCTGATGTTCAATGAGATGGTCGAGTCTATTGATTCGGAAGATATTCCTGAGGAAGCAAAACGTAAACTTATTTTTAAAATGGCGATAAACTCTGTATTAGACACAATAATGGAATGTACGCCAGACGATATCGCTGAAGAGATGACCTACTCACTGGACAGCTACATAGGTGTCGCGATAACAAATAGAAGATACGACGTGGATTTGTTCAAAGAGCAGGGTAAAGCCCTCCTCAGCGTAGATCCGAAAAAATTTTCTGACGACGAACAGTACGAGTTAGCACTCGAAGCTTTCGAAGATCAATGGTGGTCGATACCGCAGCCACTACTGGGTAAAAGAAGTCCTAACGATACAATCGCAGAAAGTATGAAAAAATATGGGCTGCTTGAATGAGACCTGCGACTGCATCGGCCCCGGGAAAATTCGTTGTCCTAGGCGAACACGCTGTAGTCTTTGGAAAGCCAGCAATAGCACTGGCAATAGATAAACGTTTTAAATGTACGGTCAGCGAGAGCGGCAGATTTCTTTTAAACGGGGAACCCGATAATATATCTAAGCACCCCCACATACAATATATTCTTAAAAAGCACGGTATGAGAAATGTAAGCATCACTACCGAAAGTGATCTTCCCTCTGGTGCTGGCCTAGGTTCTTCGGCTGCACTATGTGCTGCACTATCCTGTGCCGTAAGATCCATGATAGGCGAATCTATCAAAGAAAAGGACGTAGTGAAAGAAGCCTATGATGCAGAGTTCTATGCCCAAGGCATTGGAAGTCCAATGGATACTTCCGCGTCTGTTCACGGTGGTGGAGTCGGACTTAATATTCCTGATTCTGGAGATATCATTTGGACGATTGAGAATAACAACCAAAAATGGGACGTGTTCAACGTAAACTCTCCAGAGATGACTTTCGTCATAGGATACACTGGAAAAAGGGCACTCACTGGCCCTTTGGTGGAAAAGGTTAGAAGATACAGGGAAAGCAACAGCTTTGCAAAAGACATAGTAGATGAGATAGGTCGCGTAACACTTGAAGGAGTCAAAGCGTTACATCAGAACGACTGTGTTCGTTTAGGAGAACTTATGACAGAAGATCACAAACTTCTTTCCATCCTTGGCGTGTCCAGTCCTGAACTGAACAGACTTGTAGATGCTTCGAAAATCTATTCTTATGGTGCGAAGCTGACCGGTGCTGGCGGTGGCGGAAGTATGATAGCTCTTACTGATAGACCAGATAAGGTCAGTGAAACGATACGTCTACGTGGCGGAAATCCAATAATAGTGAAAACTAACGTTCCTGGCGTCAAACTAGAAGAATAAAGATTATACCGGCCCGAAGGCCGGAAAGAGTTTCAAATAAGTTCTTCGAATCCTTTTACAATCTCAGGATACTTTTCTTTGATGACCTTCAAGATACCTGAAACATCAAGTTGCGTGATGGGCGTATCACTTATCATTTTGAATATATCGTCCATCGTCTTGTCGTCTGTTTCATTCATCCTTTCTTTGGCCATCCAGTTACGGATGATGCTGTTCTCCATATTGTCGCGCCACATCTTCTCATACGGCTTAAGGGCAATTTTGGAGAAATCGTTCTTCTTGGCACATTCAGCAAGAACCTTTCCTGCGTACATGCCTGTTCTGCAGGCATGACAAATCCCTCCGCCTGTAATCGGATCGATGATCCTTGCAGCATCGCCTATGACGATTAGATTATCATCAATGGCCGAATCGAGTCCAGGGCAAGTGGATACCATGCCTCCTACGATTTCGAGTATCTGACCATTTTTCATCCTCTCATCCTGAGCGATCCAATTATCAAGATAAAATTTAGGGGCAGCAGAAACTTTACAGCGGTTAGCCATAACACCGATACCGACGTTTGCAGTGCGATTACCCTTAGGGAATATCCAAAGGTATCCACCTGGTGCTATTTCGTTACCGAGATTGAATTCACACCATCCTTGATCGATATCAATATTGGACATCCTGTATTGGATACAAGTATCAATATCACCCATTTTTGCGACAGTTTTCATGCCGGCCCATCTTGCGACCTGGGATTCGTATCCGTCAGCAGCAATCACACATTTTGCATAGATCTCAATTGGTTCGCCTAAGCTCTTAGCTTTGATACCAACGAGTTTTCCATCTTTACGTATGATGTCCGTGCATCCAGTGCGCATCATTATTTTTGCGCCTGCTTCAGCTGCATCTCTTGCAAGGGCCTTGTCAAAGAGGTGTCTTTCTAGTACATATCCTACCTCTGCACCAGCTTTACTGGCATCGAGCTTGAACTCATAGCCACCAGGAGATCTGATGACGGCACCAATCATGTCAGCGGAAATCCATGCAGGATCTTTGACTATGCCCACTTCATCTAACCAGCTCTTTGAAATGCCTTCAGCACATCTTAATGGTGCACCGATCTCAGCTTTTTTCTCGATCATTATAGTATCGAGTCCGGCCTGAGCACAAAATTTGGCGGCCATGCTACCTCCAGGTCCGGCCCCTACTATGACGATGTCACAATTGTAAGTCTTCATAATATCACTCCATCCTTAATGCTGCAACGGGGCATATCTTAATGCATCTCATACACGAGTTACAGTTATCGTTAAACTCAATGATGAAATCGTTCATGTATATCGCGTTCTGCGGGCAGGAGCCAACACACCCACCACAATGCAGACATTTATCAAAATCTACTATCACTGTCATTATTTCTCACGCTCTCTGGTCATCTGGTACGATCATCGCCTCTTCCAGTGCCTTTGCCTCTTCTTTATTCTTTACTTTCCACTCTGCAAGTGGTATCGAGAACTCTGCCTCTACTTTTTCACGGTATTCCGGACCGCCGTTGTAAGCACAGAAGGGAATAACCTTCAGGCCCGGAGTAATGTAATGGATAGCACAACGTTCGGTCCTGGCAACATCATAGTTAAAAGAATCCTGGAAGTGCATTCCACCAATATACATCATTCTCCATGAAAAGTCAGCGAGAGTCTGTTTGGATTTGTTCCGCATAATGCCGGATAGAACACCGACGAACTTCTTTTTTGTCAATCCAGGGGGCATATTATCTTCATTGACACATTTGTTCAGAAGCTTAACAACCTTAAGTGCTTTAGTCTTCTTAAATCTGGATTCTGACATCTTTATAGATATCTTTTCGAGTCCGTCTGAGAACGCCAAAACATCTATAAATTTCGGTAGTGGTGTTATCGCTCCGTCTTCACCTTGGAACAGATATGTTGCAAGCCCACAATGTGGGTGTGCCGTAAAAGTTACTTTTCTCTCACCAAGAAGTTCTGATGCGAAATTGGATATCGGAGATACTACAGGAACAGGGAACCAATCTTCAGGATCGGTATATCCGGTCTGTTCCATGAAATTTTTAACTAGATCAGGAAGAGTTATCCTTCCTTCAGATACCTCTTCTCTAGTTATTCGTCCCGTAAAAGCTACAGGTTGGAAATTTACTCCAAGAACAACGTCCGCGTTTTTGAAAGCAAACTCTGTAATGGCCCCTACCTGATGATCGTTCACTCCACGTACCAACGTGGGAACGAGAACTATTGAAGGAGAACTACCGGTTTCTTCTCTTAATTTCCTACAATTAGCAATGACCTTCAACTTAACGTCGAACATCTTCCTGTCTCTAGCCTGTAGATAAACGTCATCTGTAACGCCGTCGAAGGACAGGTATATCGTATGCATACCTGCCTCTTTACACGCCTTAAGTTTATCGTAATCTTTAGCAAATACGAGGCCGTTCGTCGCAACCATTATCTGGGCGAACTTTAGCTCCTTGGCCTTTTTAATGACGTCGACGAGCCTGGGGTAAACAGTCGGTTCCCCTCCTGAGAATTGTACCGCGGTACATTTAATAGGTTCTTCGGCACGGAGTGCCTCCAACATAAGCACCACTTCATCGTAAGATGGTTCGTAAACGTAACCTGCCTGATTTGCGTTAGCAAAACATATCGGACAGTTCATGTTACACCTATTGGTTAGATCGATCAAAGCCAAAGCAGTACTAGATTTAACATCGAATCTTTTTCCATCGACGTAGAAATTAACATTCTCGCCTTCAGCCAAAGATTTATCATGTGGATTTCTAAGCCCTATTCCGTCGTAGGCAAAGTGTTCGGCGTTGAAATATGCCTCAACGTCGGACCAATATACGTCCGAGAAAATCCCGTGTTCCGGGCACTCCTTGTCCATGAACACTTTTCCTTCTTTATCGTAGATTGTTGCTTCGATCAATTTTCCACATTCTGGACAGATAGACTCTGTTTTATTAGGAAGTCCCTTCTTGAGTGCACTAGGTTGTGTTGTTAAAGACATAATTGGCCCCTTTGAATTAATAAACGAGTATTATTCTTTATATTAATAAGGCTCGCCAATATAATACTATTTTTTTATGTATACTAACTGTTGTTAGGGCCTTTATGTCATGATAACGTCGATTGATGGCTATGATAGTCGCAGGTGACAAAAAAGGCAATATGCCCTTCGCTATAATCGCAGTTACAATACTCATCCTCTCGCTCGGGTATGGAATAGTTAATTCTCAGATTGAAGACGCGGAGGATAATGTCGATGACGTGAATAAAGAGATCAAAGCTATTGGGGATGCTGCACAGAGATCAGAATTATTTGTAAACCGAGGATTAGGCGAGATACTATCATCAATGGGAAAACAAACTGATACGGTTTCATCAAAAGTAAATGATTTCAATGCCTCTTCCGAGAGATGGATGAACAAACAGTTTCCGTCCATAGATGGATGTGTAAAAATAACAATTCTCAATTTTGATATTAGACTGTCTGCAGAGAACATGAGGATTGAAGGGACAAGTTACGTACCCACTTATTTGAAAGCTACAGGCACATTCACTGCGATATACGAATGTGATTCTGGATCTGCTGAAAAAACCATAAATATCTCTTCTGACGGAAGCTGTGCTCTTCCACTAGTAGCCGAGATGGGGTCACTTTTCGAGATCAGTTTAAGCGGAAACGGTTCTGCACTTTCACAGATGATGATGTATCAATTGACTGCACTGGCACAAGAGAGGGTCATCAACGGTTACGGTTCTATAGCCGTAACTGGCAACATGGGAACCAAACAGATAATAACCGCCGAAGATGTGCAATTATCGTACAGGAGCTGCGTTTCTGCCATAGAGCTAATAAGCTTTAGAAACTCATCTGAAGACACTGTTTCAGGCTCAGGAAAGATGGACCTAGCAGATATCTTTGCCTCCGATGCTGGATGTATTAAGATTGACCTCGGTGCAGTGTACGCACAGGCGTTAATCTCTGTGTTGGATGATGTAGTTCTTCAGTGGGCAGATTATTTTTGCGGTAACCTTATGATAGACTTTCTGGACGGAACTTCGGACAGAATGAAGAACGCCTGGGATTCCATCGTCAACTTCTTTACTGGTAAAGACACGATGTCCGCCTCCCCATACATCAGGGAAATAATGGAAAAGAACGGATATTCTGAAAAAGAATACAGATATCTTTGGAATGGAAAATCAGCAAATTACAACGTTCCAGTATTTTCTGTAACTAAAGTGATCAATGACGAAACTAAGACCATAAGCGTAGGGGGATTCGATACAAGTGTCAGATATCCAGATGTTGATACTCTGTCCTGGAATGGAATAAATAATTTCAAAAGCGAATATAGGTTACAGAACAATGAAATCAGAGAATGGATCCGTAGCATTCTTAACACTACTGCGATAAACATCGGAGCAAACCGATCCATTGGACAAATATCTGTACCTATAGGAATCTACGACGACAGACCTTTTACTGAAGATCTAAAACGAGCTATAAATGGATCCTTATCTAAACTGGACAATGACGTTGAACGCACTGTAAACAAATCAATAAAAAACCAGGAAATCTACGATCCTTTCTATTCAGCAATATGTACTAAACTAAGTGAAAATTTTGATTCTGTATTCGGCATCAACGAATTAAAAAACAGAATGTTGGAAAAAGTAAATTTTAAAACAATAGAGCAAACCCTTGTGAATTCTGGGTTGGACGATGAAGAAAAAATGTATTTAATGGACTCCCTTAGATCTGCTGTTTGCAACGAAGACGTAATCGAATCCTACAAGAACGCAGCGTATGATATGCTTGATAGATTTGACGCTCTGCAAAAAGTTCCAGGCGGACAGAGCGGCCTAATAAAGAATTTTCTTATATTGATAGGCGAAAAAGCAATGCCTATGTTGTCTGTAATCAATGACATACCAGAAAGGATGACCAATCTCTGCGACGAAATGTGCCATAACATGAATGTTAACCCCTATTATGGAATCATTGATGTTCCAAAGGAGAATTTCTTTAGCCTGACAAACGCAAACAATACCTTCAAAGAGACCATATCGGTGACCGATAACCTTTCTCCAAAAATAAAAGTACAAGGGCCAAATCAAAATCAAAACGACTGTGTACATTATGTTGGATTCAACGAGAACAAGGGTGCCTCATACTGTACGGTTTTCAGAATAACCGTTGACGATACGATAGAATACACGGCAGAGGGAAATGGCACGATATCATCGATGCTTGGATTGAATGATTCTTCTATGTCCAGTACCGTTCCCATATCCATTGATATTAAAATTGCTGTGGTAAGCGGTTGGGGACTATCTGGAGTGTCATACAAAGCTAGTAACACCATCTTTAGCGATGGTTGGGAGCTTCTTATGAAGGTTTTAGAGCCCCTATTAGAACCTTTAAGAAAGATATTCAAAATCGTTAACGAAGTCATGATTCTAATAGGTTCATCCCTACTAGAATTATCAAAATATGTTTCCAAGGTCGTAGAAAAACTATATTACGCCATAATAGAACCTATGATCGAACTTAAGACATTCATTGAAGAACAACTAGATAACATAATGAACCAGACTGTGGGCGAGTTCGCAGGAGTGGTAGAATATATATTCAAAGCTACAATGAAAAAACAGACCGTAGGACTATCGTTCATGGGCCTGACTCTTACGTTCACTACAGATTTGGTCTCTTTCGTAAAGAACGTAAAAACCATATTAACAGTAAAATTATCAGGCGAACTAAGTGGATTATGGATAGAATGTGGATTGACGATTAAGCAGAAAGATCTAAAGGATGGAAAAGATTTCTTCATAACCGGTAATGCCTGTATAAAAGGAGAAGACTGGGACGTGGAGATACATATCGATCCTTTGATGAAATCTATGAACCATCTAGCCACTATAAACGGTGAGGCTCGTGGGACGTCCTTCGACATCGTATTTCCATACGTGGTACAATACCAAGAAGCCAGTTTAAAACTATCTGACATCGAAGGTATAGGCGATGTCCTATCAAACATACCTCTTCCTTTACTGGGTCTCAAAGGTAGCTTTGACGCTGGGCTCGACCTCAAATATAATATACCTTTTGCAACGGGAGTGGTAATTAACGAGTTTGAATCGAACCCTCCAGGTGACGACCTTGGGAACGAGTGGGTAGAACTTTATAATTCCTCAAACCGAACTGCGGATATTTCAGGATATTCTATAATAGCTGGATCGAATGAAAAAACTAAACGTATGATTTTAAGAGATGTCATTCTCTCGCCCCATGAGAGATTAGTTATCATTCTCGACAGACACGTAAAACTTCTGAACGATAAGAATGATACTTTGAATGGAGAATGTGTGATTCTCAAGAACCGGGAAAATATCGAAATAGATCGTTCCATCGTTGGAAAAGACAAAGAGAATAGCAGTTACACTTGGCAAAGAGTAGCCGATGGTGCACTCGACTGGACCTTCGCCAAAGGTACTCCTGGCACAGGTAATTGTGGCGGACTTGTGAACGGTGACCTGATAAAAGGCCAAATGAAGAATATTTTCAAGGAATCTGCAACAAGAACTTTAAGCGATATGGGTGGCGTGTTGAATGGTACAGAAGACCTTAACGAACTGATACAACGGGCGATACAGGATGCGATAAACACTATGATCGATATGATAGCAGGATGTCTTGTCGAGGCTTCGATTTTCGTATCTTTTGAGGTTATGGATGCCTCAGGAACATCAGCGACCGGCATAAAGATAGCTTTATCCATTGACTCCAAAACTGTAGGAGATACGCTAAAATTCCTTGTAGGGGAGATAGAAACACTACTTTTCAACATGGAGAATCCATATGATATAGATGGGGGTACAATGTTCTACGATAATATCGATTTAGCCGTCACTTTGTACACTGGTATTAGAGTTCCTGGGTTCCTAGGAGAGGGGGGAAATCTTCCTAATATTAATGTTGGAATATACATAGCCAGTAATCTTTCTGGACTGTGTGCTGCCTTCGGCAGGGATGTGGGGAAATGGTCGGTTACCGCGGGAATAATCCTAGAAGATTTCCCTTCGATTCTGATTCCTTCCAATATGGGCGTCGATAAAGATCTTAAGTCCGACCTCTGGTTAGTCAGGGCAGTCATAGGAGTTGTGTAAAAACGGGCATTTATTATACGCGATTAACCTCACTGAGTATGTGGCATCTATCGAACGACAAATACCAACCGTGCTCACTTCCGAAGAGCTGATGGATAAGGCGTTTAGCAGAGCCGCTAAAATATCAAAACGCGGAACCAACGCACTGGACGGAAAGAAGAAAACCGCCCTTGCGAAGGTCACTGCGTCCGGTGATATTGTAATATCAACATTGGTCGGCTATATTCACCGATTCCCCAGAATGGATAAAGAAGACGATTTCTTTCCTCAACTGGTGGATCTGGTAATAGGTATAGACGATTACAAACAATCGCTAGGAGCTCTCAATTGGGCAGCTTCAAGAGTTGATAAATTAAAGAACGAGACGTTACGCGAGATCCGTCGTAGTAAAGACATATCGTATATCGACTCTGCAAGAGGAAGCTTCTATGGAAGACTTTCTTCGTACGTAAGACAGATATCTAAGGATCTGCTGTTCTTACAGGAGGCCAAGAACAAGTTCAGGCACTTCCCCGCAGTTCATCCGAACGTTCCAACGGTAGTGATTGCAGGTTTCCCCAACGTAGGAAAAAGCAGCCTTGTAAAAGAACTAAGTACTGCTGCTCCTGAAATAGCACCTTACCCGTTCACAACGAAAGGCATCATTATCGGACACATCGAAGATGACTGGAGGAAATATCAGATAATTGATACTCCGGGTCTATTGGACAGAAGTTTCGAGGACCGCAACAATATTGAAAAACAGGCCGTCCTTGCTCTTAGATATCTCACGAATGTAATGATCTTCATATTAGATCCATCTGAATCCTGCGGATATTCGATGGATAAACAGAATGACCTTCTAAAATCTATATTGGAAGGTTTCAGCGGAGTGGATATCGTCGTAGTTGAAAGCAAATCCGATATTCTAAAGACTGGAAGTGAAAACCTCTACTTCTCGGCTCAGACCGGAGAGAATATGGATAAGATCCAGTCCCTCATTATTGAAAAGATGAGAGCTCTGGTGGTGGAAGGGCAGTGATTAAGGGTCCTGCAGCAAGTAAAGAGATGTATGATTATTTCTCCGAACTTTCTAGGCAGAAGGACATTTGTTACGCCGTTGCTGAAGAGGCAAAAAAACTTGGCATAGATCCTGAACCTTACGTCGAGGTACCTCAAGCAGAGGACCTCGCTTCCCGTGTGGAAGAACTTCTTCACGATTATGATGTAGGCGGAGTCGCCGAAGATATAAGGCGACTTACCACTCAATATAAAAATCGAGAGATGGTCTCACTGATGGTGGCCAAAGAGGTTGCAAATCGGCCAGCAGAAAGCATAGAAAAAGCATTAGATAGAGCTATTCGTGTAGGCTTGGCCGTTTTAACCGAGGGAATTCTTGTTGCCCCTCTTGAAGGTATTGCTGACGTCAAAGTTAGACGGAATGATGACGGTACGGAATTCGTAGACCTACTTTTTGCAGGTCCAATCCGAGCCGCAGGGGGTACTGCTCAGGCTATGAGCGTCCTTATCGCGGACGTAGTTAGAAGAGAACTAAAACTCGGCCGATACTTGCCTACAGAACAGGAAATATCCAGGTTCGATGAAGAAATCACGTTATACAAGCAGCAACAACACCTACAATATCTGCCGACCTCGGAAGAGATAGACCTTATTGTAAGGAACTGTCCGATAATGATTGATGGAGAAGGAACGGAACAGGTCGAGATATCTGGTTTTAGAGATCTTCCAAGGATCGAAACTAACCGCGTTCGTGGAGGTGCATGCCTAGTTATCGCAGAAGGACTGTGCCAAAAAGCGGCAAAAATCAGTAAACACGTTGATTCGTTGAAGATCGACGGATGGGATTTCATAGCAAAATATCTAGAGGCCCATGCTCCTAAGACCGAAGAGGTCGAAGACACTAAAACGGTACATCCTCAAGATACATATCTAATGGATATTATTGCAGGAAGACCCATATTCGGTCATCCCAGCAGGCCAGGGGGATTCCGCCTTAGATACGGCAGAGCTCGAACTACTGGACTTGCAGCCCTTGCTTTCAGCCCAGCCACTATGTACGCCATGGAAGAGTTCATGGCTATAGGCACTCAGCTAAAAATAGAAAGACCTGGGAAGGCATGTGTCGTGACTCCATGTGATGAACTTGATGGCCCGATCCTTTTACTGGATGACGGGGACATGATATATTGCGACACGAAAGAAGAAGTACAAGAAGTCCGCAAACGTATCGTCGGTATCATCGACAATGGCGAGGTCTTGGTGCCTTTTGGTGAATTCTGCGAAAACAATCAAAAATTGGTACCTCCCGGATATTGTATAGAATGGCACAAACAGGAGATGAAGGCCAAAGGAGATATTCCAGAAGACTGGAAAGATCCCACATATGCAAGAGCCAAAGAGATGTGTGCTCTAACTGGAGTTCCATTACATCCTAGATACAATCTTTTTTGGTCTGATTTCGACGTACAGGATCTTAACGAACTAAGGAACTATCTCGTGGAGAATGGCTCGTTCAACGGTGGTAATATATCGATTCCAACTGACGAACAAATTAAAAAGATCTTAGAGAACCTAGGTGCCCTACACAGAGTACGCAACGGACGTGTAGCTATAACTGAAAAATACAGTGAGGTCATCCTAGATTGTCTAAACCTTGCAGTAAAAGATGGAAATATTTTTAAGAAAGGCGAATTTGGCGGTGAGAACGCGCTAGATGCAGTTAGTATCGCTGCAGGATTTGAAGTAAAAGGTCGTGGCGGCACGCGTATAGGAATGAGAATGGGACGCCCAGAAAAAGCATTCCAGAGGGAAATGACTCCTAGTACTCACTGCCTTTTCCCCGTTGGTGTTGGTCTAGATTCAAACAAGGACCTCATAATTGCTATCACTTCTTCAAAAAAATTTACAAGTGGAAATAGAACCTCTAATTCTGATGTACAATTACAGGTAGGTGCAAGGCGATGCCGGAACTGTGGGAAACTCACTTGGAGATCCTGGTGTAGAGAATGTAAAGCGAATACCGCATACGAAGATAAGCACAAATCTACTAACCAGGTAGGCAACACACATACCATGCCAGTAAATCTTGATGAAGAACTTACGGCTGCATGTGAACTTATTGGCGAGAATAAGCCAAAGGCTCTGAAATGTGTTCAAGCTTTGATATCGAAGAAAAAAGTACCTGAGGCTCTGGAAAAGGGTATTCTTAGAGCTAAGAATGGCATCACCGTGAACAAGGACGGCACGATACGTTACGATATGACAGACATACCGTTAACACATTTCAAACCCCGGGAGATAGAACTCAGCATCGATAAAGCGATAAAACTTGGATATACGCATGACTGGAACGGAGATCCACTTACTGATCCTGAACAGATCTGTGAACTTAAAGTACAGGACATAATCCCTCCAAGAGAGTGCGGAGACTTTATGATAAAGGTCGCAGAGTTCGTAGACGATGAACTTGAAAAACTGTACAAATTAAAACGCTATTACAACGTTTCCGATAGAAAGGATTTGATAGGCCACATAGTTTTTGGACTGGCACCTCATACATCCGGCGGAATATTGTGTCGTATCATAGGCTACACGTCAGCAAGAGGATGCTTTGGTCATCCGTTCTTTCATGCAGCAAAAAGAAGAAATTGTGACGGTGATGAAGACTGCATAATATTGGCTATGGATGCTTTACTGAACTTTTCATTCAGCTTTTTACCAGACAGACGAGGAGGTCTCATGGACGCTCCACTTGTTCTGACCACAAGATTAGATCCTAACGAGATAGATAAAGAGGCACATAACGTCGATTGTCTTAGAGAATATCCCTTGGAACTTTATCTGGCCGCCATGGATATGGCCGATACTAAGAGCGTAGATGGCATAATGGACCTTGTGGCAGGTCGCATAGGCAAACCATCACAATATGAAGGACTAGGTTTCACCAACGACACAGCAGATATATCAGAGGGGCCTAAATATTCAGCGTATATCACATTACAATCAATGACAGATAAAATGAACGCTCAACTGTCGTTAGGTGAAAGAATACGTGCTGTGGACGAACGTGATGTTGCGTCCAGAGTGATAAACAAACACTTCTTGCCGGACATGGCAGGGAATTTAAGAACTTTTTCAGCCCAGAAATTTAGATGTACCAAGTGTGGAGAAAAATATAGGCGTATTCCGATATCAGGAAAATGCACCATGTGTGGTAACGGCCTCAATATGACAGTGTATAAAGGAAGCGTTATGAAGTATCTTGAAGTCTCGAAGAGAATCAGCGAAAAATACAATGTCGATGCTTACACAAAGAATAGAATCGAGATAATCGAAATGAGTATGAAATCTGTTTTCGATAATGACAAAGTTAAGAAATGTACTTTGTCGGACTTCTTTTAATTGAAAAAAAATAAAAAGGGGCCGAAGCCCCTGAAATGTTTATACCAGCTGGGCGAATTCAATCGAGAGTTCAGAAGCCTTTTGAGACAATATCTCTGCTGCTTTGTTGAGCGTTTGCTCAGCGGTCAGCGATCCATCGGTCTCAAAGGAGAATAAGAAATTCTTTTCATCTCCCTCGACAATGATGGAACCGTCGTTATTGACAGAATCCATACAAGATTTGCACAATGTGCATTCTCTAAGATCTTCGACAACTAGTTTGCCGTCATCCACACCGAACACGCCCTTCGGACAGACCTTTATACAATTGAGGGCGCCTTCTGAAGATGCCCTCTTAGGATCTATGGTTATCTTAGGAAGATACTTGTAGCCAACACCGCTGGTGACTTGCCACTTAACGTGCTTTTTTGCCGTGCCCATTACCGCGATAGCGTATATCAATACGGCTTGATCGCTAGTGAGCTCGACAATCGGAATGAACTCATCCTTAACTTTTAATTCAGGGTTACCGAGTGGAACCATGTTCCCAGACAAAACCGTACCAGGTCCATGTTCGTTCAAACTGTACATTATCATACAGTTAGGACATCCAACTCCGTTACACACACACTGGTCCTGATATGTAAAAAGGTCTAGATCCGTAGGGACTGGGACCAATCCAAGCCTGTGGGCAATGATCTCGTCGAACAGGGGCGTGATACTTTCGTACTCTTTATCGTCAGCCTCGATGGGGCCGAGGTGGAACTCGACCTTATCGATGGCCATCTTAGGAATATCGGACATCATTGTCCTTCTAAGTGAATTAGCCATGGCAGGCGAGGAATTCTTCAGTATGAACTTGGCCTTCCTCTCAGCCATTTCGATGATTTCTATTTCCATGAACTTGACCTCAGACCCTGCGTCCTCTACGTCCGCCTTTTTTCTTGGTACCGTCGTGGGGTATCGGAGTTACATCTTCTATGCGTCCAATCTTCATGCCTGCTCTTGCGAGGGCACGTATGGCCGCCTGTGCTCCTGGACCGGGGGAGGTTGCTTTGTTTCCTCCGTGTGCACGTACTTTAACGTGAATGCCCGCTATGTCCTTCTCCCTTGCAATCTCCGCTATCTTTTCAGCGGCTCTCTGTGCAGCGTACGGCGAGGCTTGATCTTTCGCCTGTTTCACGACCATTCCGCCTGTGACCTTTCCGATGGTCTCTGCACCGGTTATGTCAGTAAGCGTGATCATGATGTTGTTGTAGCTGGCGAATATGTTGGCTATTGCCCATTTATTTGTTGTCATCAGATCTCACCGTCCTCTGCTGTGATTCCTGCCTCTTCCGCGTCTTCCTTAGCGGCCTTGGCATTCCTATTAGCAATTCTTTCTGCTTCTGCATTTTCCTTAGCGACCTTAGCGGCAAGGACCTCAGGCGAAACCCTCATAGGGTGCATCTCGTCTGTAAATGCGGATGAAGGTGTGTATTCGATGGTGGGTTCTTCGCCCCTTAGAACGATGTATCCTGGAACAGTCACTCTGTGACCGTTGAGGAATACGTGCCCGTGATTAATCATCTGTCTTGCCTGTTTTATCGTGTTTGCGAGACCTTTCTCGTACACGAGAGTCTGTAAGCGCCTGGAAAGAATATCTTTCTCATTGAGGACCAGAATATCATTGAGATTACCACCGGTCAACGGCAGTATGCCCATGCGGCCACACTTTGCGATAAGATTATCAGCTTCAATCTTAGCCTGAGCATCGTTTCCTCTAAGGCGTGACTGAAGCTCTCTGGACTGCTTTCTGTAGTTCCTCAGAACAGACTGTGCCTTCCATACCTCTGATTTGTTCTTAAGTCCGAACTCTTTGACTACCTCATGTTCGGATTTGATTCTCTCTCCCTGCCACGGATGGGAAGGAGTGTCATATGATCTGCGTGAAAATTTAGGATCTCCCATTTAAAACACCTCACTTCTTTTTGACTCCAAGAGTCAGTCCTTTCCTTCCGTTAGTCCTCGTTCTCTGGCCTCTGACCTTCTTATGTGTCTCGTGCCTGATTCCGCGGTAACTGCGTATCATCTTCAATCTGTTGATGTCGTCCCTCTGTACCATCTCAAGGTCCGAGCTGATCAAATGCATGTCCGCTCCGGATTCATAGTCAAGCTGTCTGTTGATGGCCCATACAGGGGCGTATTCTACGTATGTGATGACCAGATTCTCGAGCTTTTTAACAGTCTCGTCGTCGAGGGAACCGATCTTGGTCGATAAGTCGACCTGTGCTTTGTTCACAATGGTCTGAGCCGTTCTGGCGCCTACGCCTTTGATGCCCTGTAGACCTATTACCGTCCTTTTCTGACCGTCGATATCGCTGTTTGCGATACGAACGATGAAGTTAAAATCTTCATCCTCGGTCTTTGATACTGACTTCTTTGGTTTTGCCATTTTTTCTACCTCCGCAAATGTTCCTTAAGGAAGTATTCAAGCGCAGCCATGGTGACTGAGCTCCCGGT
>CAYYMA010000002.1:0-29621 GCA_964472805.1 uncultured Methanomassiliicoccales archaeon
ACGATAACACAGTTACCGGTGGCTCTGTCCATTATCCTCTCCATTCTTACATTCTTTCCGAATATCATAGTAACCGCAATGCATGATTATTCAGCACGCTTTTAAAGTTTACTTAACAAATAAACAATTCTGAAAAAGAGAATTAAAATGTACCAGACACCAATATTAGATGATAGATCTCATTGTTTCGAACATTCCATCGACGCTTGTCCATAGTTCGAAGGCACGGGCACCCTGCATTGCAAGCATGTCCTCACCAGTAGCTATTTTACAACCACGCTCTAATGCGATATTGATGAACTGAGTCTTTACACCGTAGACCATATCCAGGATAGTATGTTCGCAAGAAAGAGAATTTATGTTTGCGGGATACTTTCCTCCCTCGTACATTCCAACAGGTGTGGCATTTACAATGATATCAAATCCCGACAATGACGAGCTCTCCGGGATCTGAGTAAGTCCAAAATCAGATGCTAATTTAGAAACAGCATCAATATTACGTCCAGTGATCGATACATCGGCACCGTTTCTTTGAACAGCTACGATACAAGCTCTGGCCGCTCCACCAGAACCCATGATCAGAACTTTTTTTCCTTTGATCTGGCACTTTGTTTTTTTAAGCGATAGTTCTATTCCATCGATGTCCGTATTGTAACCTTTTAATTTTCCATCTGTGTTGACTATAGTATTGACGGCACCGGCTTTCTTTGCATCCTTGTCGAGCTCGTCAAGATGTGATATTATCTCTTCTTTGTACGGGATAGTAACGTTCATTCCACGTATATTGAAACCTCTGATACAGTCTTCGATTGAGTCTAAAGAAGTTGATTGAAATGCCAAATACTTACCTAAGATACCGCTTTTTACAAAGGCTGCATTATGCATCACATGAGATCTGGACCGTTCTAAAGGATTTCCTACGATGCCAGTTATCATACAATCATCACCCAATTCCCTCATCTCCTTCAAACTGAGTTGTCCTGGAGCTGTCGGTTTACTTACGTACGCAAATGTGAACATATTTTTCAAAACGTTCTGACGTATCCTGGTTATCGCACCCATATGACCCATACCAAGTAAAACATGGTCTTTCGTAACGACCTTGGATGCTTCAAGTATATTTTTTAGATCTTTGAAATCCTTGACGGCGTATGCTCCTTTTGCTACGTCGGAAGACATCGCATTCAACTTTCTTGAGATCTCCTCTTTGGACGGGGTAATTTCATAATTGTGGACGGATGATATAGTTGTCAAAGAAGTATCCGGAACTGGGTCTTCTCCGACATCTATCATGCCATTGAATCCTTCTGGTAGGATCGATGGATCAAAAACATCCCTGAACGTTACGATAGTCCCTTTTCCGATTACTTCAGGGACTTTTTTAAAAATATCCATTCTGATCTCGATCATGTCGGCATCAACGGCTTCTGGTAAATCTGACAATTCATTCAACGAAGCACAGATCTTCATCTCAGATCTCCATGAACGTCCCCTCGACCTTCATTCCGAAGTGCCTGCCTCCTTCTTCGACTCTGGCAAGTATCTTATCGCCGGGTTTTAAGTCCGTAACAGAGATCGCTCCGTCCCGAGTGACCATTTTAACAGTCTCGGCGTTCTGTAAGATCGTAGTAAATTTCCTTTTTCCATCTGAAGCTTCCACAAGGATCATTGGTCTTACTTCAATCTTGCATCTTCCGACAGAAGATATACGTGTTTTACCGTCTTTGAAAACTATGGCGACAGGTTCTCCAGACTTTAATTCTCCAAGATATCTTGTTTTCCCTTCTGGCACCATGATATAAGCGTGAACTGCACCAGCGTTAACTCTGAAAGGACGAGCTGCAACGTATCCGTTATCCTCACTTTCCGATTGTACCAAGAACAAACAGTTGGCTTGAGAGCCTATCAACATTCCCTCGCCAGGTACCATTATGCTCACTGTATCCACACATACGCGGTCCCCCATCTCTATGTTCTTTACGCCAGTTACTTCGATTTCAGATAGATCTACATCCGATGACTCGGTCAAAAGATCTGTGAATTCTCGTATCTTATTTGGATCAGAAACAGAAATGACAATACCATCTACTCCTTTTTCCATTGTCTTAAGATAAAGTCTGGCACTTTCAACATCAGAAGCACAAGCAAAAACTTTGGTTCTGGTGCCAGTGAACTTTGCTATCAAGTTCTCCAAAGGTATTATCGTCCAATCGTTGGATGATAATATAACTACAGAACATTGTCCGGCCATATCCATGGCCCTGTTCTGATCTTTCGGAGTGCTAATATCGACGAACCTTACATCATCACCGATATTGATGAAATTGATCTTACCCAACGATGCCAGATCCTCATCTTCTGGCCTTATTATCGCGGATGTTATGCCAGATTCTATAGCGCTTATCAAAATTTCCTTTCGGTCCGCCTTGGACTCTGAAACGTCTGCCTTGACCCAGATCTCTTTTTTCATGTCATTCCTCCGGTTATGTTGTCCTGTCTATACTGATAATTATGTATGCAGTCGTTAAAACGTTGTCGGATTCAATATGCCTCTATCAAAGCAAAATAAGTCATGTTCTCTTTGTCATCCTCTACGTTCTCTTTGATTAACACGAGATTGTTGCTAATCCCTGCAGCCATACCACATATGACTGCCGTATCTTCTGAAAGTCTACCGTCAGATAACATCTCCGCGGCCAAAGCTGTATCGTCAACCTCTATTCTCTTAGCTTGTGGAAACATTCTATTAACATTATTTTGAGTTTGTTCTATAGCTTGGATGTGTGACGCGATGGATGAAATTTTTACTCCTTCTCTTTTTACGAATATGCAATGGTGTATCGGAATCCCGAGTTCTGCTATCTTTTTGATACGGCCGAGATTCAAAGCCTCGACGGTCTCGACCACTGGACCGGCTATAACGTTCCTTACAGCGACCACCCCGTAATCTACAGATCCGTCAAGTAATGCCTTGACGACTCCTTCCGAAGTCATCAACGGTATGAATTCGACTTTCATGTCGTATTCATTAGCCATTATCCGAGCGGCATTATCGGAATTGGAAAGTGAGATGCCCATGTAGCCCATTTTTTTCATTGGCCCGTTATACATATGATTAATTAAAACCTGACCTAACGACCAGGGCGTTGAAAAGTATATTAAGCAAATATGCTGTTTGGTGAATTGATACCATGTCGCCGATAGTTTTTCCATTTCGCGTTTTCCTATGTAGGAGAGAAGTGGATTGGCGGCCGACCAGTTGATAGAGGGATTCCTATGTGGGAGAGTAAAGAAATCAGAGAGCTCAAAGAAGGCCGTTACATGAACATAGAAGACGAGCCGTGTAAAATAATCAAGATCAGTACATCTAAACCTGGTAAACATGGATCTGCGAAGGCCAATATTGAAGCCACTAGTATTTTCACTGGAGCCAGAAAATCCTATTTTGGACCTGTCAGTGCCAAAGTACAAGTTCCTATGATCGACAAAAGAAAGGCGCAGGTCCTGACCGTAATCGGAGGAGAAGTTCAGCTTATGGACTTGGAAACGTATGAAACCCTCAGTATTCCTGTTGAAGAGGATTACGAAGGCAACCTTGTAGAGGGTGGCGAGATAATGTACCTTGTTGCGATGGGTAGATACAAACTAATGTGAGGTAATTAAAATGCCTTACGGGCTCTCATATGCTGGAGCAGATACAGAGTACAAAGAGGCTGAAGCTTTCCTTTTTGGAGTTCAATATGATCGCACTGCAAGCTTTAGGGCCGGTGCTCGTGAAGCTCCTGGTGAGATACGCAAAGCGTCATACAACTTTGAAGAGTTTCATTATGAACACGGCCTTGATCAATATCTCCCAACGATTCACGACTACGGTAACGTAGATGATTTCATACTACCGGAGGACATGTCAGACGAGGTTCAATTCGCCGTAGGTCCTGCTATCAGAGACGGAAAGTTCATAATAGCCCTTGGCGGGGAACATTCTATCAATATACCAATTATCAAAAGCTTCCCTAAGAACATATCATTGATTTCAATAGATGCTCATTTAGACTCGAGGGACGAATATCTCGGTACACCGTACAGCCATGCTTGTATCACTAGACGTGCTGTAGAACATATAGGCCTCGATAACGTATTTGTTATCGGTGCCCGTGCGATAGGTGCAGAAGAACTTGAACGGGATGACCCTGTTAGTTTCATAAGCTCTTATGATATCTTTGAGAACGGCATTGAGAAAGCGATGAAGACCGCTCTCGATAGCGTAAAGAACGAACAGGTTTACGTTACGTTAGATATTGATGGTATAGATCCAGCTTATGCTCCTGGAACTGGTACCCCTGAACCTTTCGGATTACTTCCTATAGATGTAAAAAAAGCGATTAATATGGTGGGAGACAGACTCTGCGGTTTCGACGTAACGGAAGTAAGTCCTCCATACGATCCATCCGGGATCACTTCAATACTTGCATCAAGATTTGTAAATGAGGCCCTTGCCGTTTACGGTAAAGGCCTAAAGTGATCATTCAACAGGATCTTCTGGATCAGACATAACTGTTTCTGGATCTAATACGTTGAACACTGCTTCAGGATCCAAATATTTTATCACAATTTCTTCGAATTGATTTGCCCTTGAAATTGAAACCCATTCGTCCTTAGATTCTGAATAAATTCTGAATATTGGTTCGGTTCCTGAAGGCCTTGCAAGTACCCATCCATCTTCGTATATGATCTTCAGCCCGTCGGTATTGTCCATCGTAACGTCTTTGATCGTCTTCTTAAGATGATTGATCACTGCCTGCTTCATATCGTCTGGGCATTCGATCTTCCTTTTTTGAGTATAATATACTGGAAGCTGAGAAACCTGTATGGAAAGTGGTCCGTTGGTTGCAATGGATTCGAGCATTTTGGCAACCGTCATCGCACCGTCCCTGCAATATTGCATCTCAGGGAAGATCAGTCCGCCATTCTCTTCTCCACCGAATATCGCACCATATTCTTTCATCTTCCTGGCGACAATTGGTGATCCTACCGCAGTGTATTTCAATATCCCGCCTGCCTCGTTAACGACTTCTTCCACTAAAGAGGACGAACTCACAGGAGTGACGACTTTGCCTTTTCTTTTAGAAAGTTCTAATTTAGCCAAAAGTGCAAGGCTCTTATCTCCGCTGACGAACTTCCCGCCATCGGCTATGAATACACAACGGTCCGCATCACCATCGTGTGCGATCCCGACTGAGGACTCCGTCTTCGTAGTAAGTGTAATTAGATCGGACAGATTCTCTTCTGTAGGTTCACTAGGACGCCCTGGGAACTCCCCCTGAGCGTTACAATTGATCGTTATGGTCTTGATGTTAAGTTTCTTTAGAAGCATTGGTGCCGTCTCGAAGGCCGCACCGTTAGCACAGTCTAAACAAACGGTCAGACCTGCATTTTTAATAAGATTAATATCCACATGGGAAAGAACCGCGTCGATATATTCTTCACCGGCCTCGTTGACATAATCCATCGTTCCGGTCTCGTCCCATTTACACGTCGGTATTTCAGTAGCATAAGTTTCTTCGATACGCTTTTCTTCTTCCCTGCTGGCCTCGGTTCCATCTTGGGATACACACTTGATACCATTGAACTGTGGAGGGTTGTGTGATGCCGTTATCATAACGCCACCTTTCACATTTTCGTGGGTCTTAACGTAATATTGTAAAGCTGGCGTGGGGACCATTCCTAGGATCACTACGCGAACACCTACGGACATAAGTCCTGCAGATAGCGCAGTGTGGATCATGTCACCTGAAGAACGGGTGTCCATCGCAACAGCAATGGTACCTTTCATCACATGACCTATTGCCTTTCCCATTTGGAGTGCCATCTCCGAGGTCAAATCCTCGTTGACGACTCCCCGTATCCCATTTGTTCCGAACAGTCTAGCGGCCATTTAGATACCTTGAAAATCAGACAATCGAAATGCTAACTACGTTGCTTCCACGGAGAATAACGCTATTCATACGTCTCTCTTCCCCTGTTGGTTCCTTGACAGAAACTTCCTCAAGTACCATGTTCATGTACTCATCAAAGGACGTTAATTTTCCCTCTATGAATTTGCCATCTTTGAGGTTGAGAACAACTTTTTTGTCAATGGACTTTTCTAGCAACGCTAATGGTAATACCATGTTATCCTGGCGACTTAGAGCTTTGTTCGATTTAAACCTATTCGCTCTTGGCATAGACGAAAGTAGAGAGAATGCAGTTAATCGTCTTCTGATGCTTCAGGAGAGTTGCGTGCCTGACCATCTATCCATTTCGTTATCGCGTCCTTTCCAGAACCTGTGATGCCAAAATACTCTTTGAACTTCTTAGTCGTCGTTAGCTCGAGGGTCTGGCCTTTCTTCTTGCCACTGATGAAACTACGCTCCATAAGATCTCTAACATCGTCGTATGTTCTAGCGCCTAAAGTCTTAAATAATTCCGACTGAAGCACAGGCTGGTTGTACGCGATTGTACTCAAAGTTCTCATGGTACCTCCACTCATTTCTGCCTTGGAAAAATCTCCAGTAAAGTTAGCATATTCTGAACGTAACATCATCCTGTACTCGGAACCGAACTTTGCTATGGTTATAGCAGAATCCCTATCATTGTATTCTTTACGAAGATCCATGATAGCATATCTTACGTCCTCTGCAGATCGTCCGATCTTTGCGGCTATATCGGCGATGTTCAGGTTATCCGCGCTGGAGAACAATGCCGCTTCCACAGCGCTTTTCAAGTTCACTCAGACCGCCTCTATCAACGTTTTTCCGTCGTCAGATCCGATGGCACCATCTATCAACATTTCAACGAAGATATCACTGTAAGGCATGGTTTCCTGCCTAACATCAAGTTTTCCTTCTCTGACCAAATGTAAAACGGATACGAATACCGTCAGATTGTGCAGTATGTTATTGTTATAAAGGTCGGTGATGAATAATTCGCCAGTACCTAGTTTTTCAATCTTTCTCCAAACCGCCTGAACGTCCTTTTGGTCGTCCTCGTCATGAGCCTTGTTCTCAAATTTCTTAGGCTCTTTTTCTCTTATTGCTATTCTAACGCGGTCCCTTTCTTTCTGTACTGCAATCTCGTTCCTCGCCTCTTCGAAAGCATCGATGAGTTCGTACATTGTTACACGACGGGTCGGCTCTCTAGCAAAAGCTTCTTTAAATGCAACTTGAGGAACGAACATGCCGTTCTCTTCTTCAAAGAAGAAATCGTCTGGAATCTCGAACTGCGGTTCTGGAGGTTCGGACTTGTCACGTGTTACATCTGATTGTAATCTTAGCACTTTCCATGCCATGAGCAATAGTTTTCCAGCGACGATCATATCGAACTTATTCTCGGATACCTTGTTTGTGTATATTCTCACGAATTCCGATAAATCTATCGCCCAAGGATCTATTCCATTCTCGATAACCAAGCTGAACACTGATCGTATAGACTCGTCTATCGGATCCTCTAACAATTCGCCACCTTCGGCGTTCGAAAGAATGCTCATGTAGCCGCTTATCCTTTCTGAGCTCTCGGCACTATCCGTTAAAGCCTTGTGAAACAGTAAATGCTGCTCCATTTCCTCGTATCTTGTGGTCCCATCCATCATTATTCCTCCGCTTTTTCCTGTGCCTTTAATGCCTCTTCTTCAAACTTTGATACTTCGGCAAAATCAGGCTGCATTATTATTTTACTTACGCCCGATGGAGGTCTTGTGACCCCTATCAGATGATCTGCCATGGCCAACGTGACCTTTCTAAGTGAAACTTGAATGAACTGTGCTTTTGAAGAACTTTCACGTATCCTGGTGGCCACCATTTCTGCGTTCACCGCATCCAAGAACATGTCCACTTCGTCCAACACATAGAACGGAGAAGGTTGATATTCTTGAATAGCAAATATAAAGGCCAACGCCGTAAGTGATTTCTCGCCGCCGGACAACGATTCCAACTTCAACAGTTTTCCATTCTTTGGCTTTGCATTTATCGACAGACCACCAAGGAACGGATCTTCCTCGTTCTCTAAATCAATGAACCCTTCACCGCCTCCGGAAAGTTGTGTATATATCTCTTTAAAATTGATTCCGATGGCATTGTATGCTTCCATGAACAGCCCTTTCTTTTGAGAGTTCAAGGATTCTGTCAATTCAGTAAGTTCCTTAATCTGCTTATCGAGACGGTTCACATCATCGATAAGTCCGTCATATCGTTCCTTCTTATCTTCGTAATCTTTAATGGCACGAAGATTGACGTTTCCGATCTTTGACATTACGCTCTCGGAAGACCTTATTGCACGCCTTATCTCCTCTTCGGACGGTATAGGAGTATCAACCTCGAACTCTATCAAAGATATCTCTTCGTTAAGTTTGACCATGCTTTCGTTAATCGATATCAACGAAGCTTCCATAGACGAAACCATACCGTTCTTGGCCTCTATCTTTTCCTGGATACCGGAGTTCTCGCTATCCAGTGCGTACTTTTTCTCGCGAAGGGCATCTCTCTCATCCCTCAGGCCTTTGATACCGTTCTCCATTTCTGATTCGATCAACCTAAGAGCCTGTATCTCGATCTGTGCTTTCCCAAGCAGTTCATTATGCTCGGCTATGCGACCGTCGTTCTCTTTGATCTTGTCCTTTATACCCTCTATCTGCTTCTTCAGCGACACTGTCTGTTTTTCAAGACCTTTTATCTCTGTCTCGTAGGACTGTATCTGTCCTCTTAAATCCGATAGTGATTGATTAAGCTCGTAAATACGGTCCCTGATCTGCTGGATCTTTAACTGTAAATCTGCAGGCGCGATCTCTTTGATGCGGTCCCGGACCTTTGTTCTAGACTTTCTGAGCTCCTCTAATTCAGCAGATATTGTGAGAAGACTCTTTTTAGCCACATTCATATCTGTATCCCATTGGATACACTGTGCCTTCTTCTCATTGTATTCCGTTAGTTTAGAATTCTTGCTTTTGGTGAGCTCGGATATCTGTGCCTTCAGCTCTCCGACCTTTGACTGTGAATTCATTCCCTGAGCTCCGGCTTTCCTCATCTCGTCATCAAGGTCGCGGATCTTGTTACGTGCCGTTTTGAGCTGTTCTTTCAATGCTGCCAAAGCATCATTGGCTTCTCTTAACTTTCTTCCTACGTCCTCTAATTCGGATTCAGAAGCAGAACCAAATTTCATGATGAAATCCTGTCTTATCGTACCGCCGACCATGGCTCCGGAAGCTTCGATAAGCTCTCCGTTCATAGTTACCATCCGTACTCCTCCCATTAAGGAACGAGCTGAGTTCAGATCTTTCATTATCAACGTATCACCCATAACGTACCAGAAAACATCCTGATACTTGGAGTCGAAATTCAAAAGGTCTATGGCATATCCTTCTGAGGATCGAGAAGCCATTATTGCTTTTGCTCTTGGTTTCCCGCCCATCATCTTGGTCAGCGGAAGGAATGTTACACGTCCGAGTCTGTTATTCTTAAGGAAATTGATCGCTTCAGCGGCCACTTGGTCATCTTCGACCACAACGGCCATCATCTTTCCGCCTGCAGCCACTGCTACGGCGGTCTCGTACTTAGGATCCACAGAGGCCAATTCCTGAACGGTTCCATGTATGCCTTCCATCTTACGCTTATCTCTGAGCGCAAGTATCGCAGATACTGCTGTACTTCCTTGATTCATCTTCTCGGATACTTTTTTCTCAGCTGACAGGCGACCGTACTCGCTATCAAGCCTACGTATGGCGTCGTTAAGCTCTGTCTCTTGGTGCTCAAGTTCACGCTCAACCTTCTTAGCGTCTAATATCTGATTTGAATAACTATCGACGGATGGGCCTGCTTCTTGTTTTATCTCTTGGAGATTCCATTCTGCATCCTTTATTTCAAAAGATGCGGATTTTATGTTTTCGTCCAGTGTTGCAAGGACACGTGCTCCATCCTCAGCAAGAGTTTCCGCCTTAGCTGACATTACATTAGCGTCGTTCTCTTCAACGACCTTTGTTTCAATTTGGTCGTCCAATTCTGTAAGCTTGATCTGAAGAGCTGCATGTTCACCGCCGTGTTCAGCCATTTTTTTACGTATTTCGTCGTTCTCGTCCTTGGTCTTCTTTAATTCGCTCTCGTCGGACTCGATGCCTATCTTAACAGTAGAATGTAAATTTTCTAGATCTTTTATTGTAATATCATTTTCAGAGATGGATTCTTCCACCGACATACGATAGGTCTCTTGGCCCTCGTTATCTTCTTCAGCTGTCTGGATACGATCCTTGAATGTTGCAATACGGATCTTGGTGTCCTCGATCTTACCCTTGAGTTCATTATACTCAGGACCGATCTTAGCGGATATCTCTGCTTCTTTGTCTTCGATGGCCACTTCGTTATCGTCGTATTCGGATCTAATCTGGGCCTTTCTATCCTTAAGAGTCTGTATATCCTCGTTGATCTGTTTTAACTGATTCTCGTAACTTTCACGATTGGATTCCTGGATCTGAAGTTGCCTGTGTGTCAACTGAGCCCTGGACATCTCTAATTTTTCTTGTGCATCAAGATAACGTCTAGCATCTTCTCTATCTTTTTCAAGCTGTTTCAATTGTAGATCTAGTTCTTCAACGACTATATTGATTCGATCTAAGTTAGTTTCAGCTTCACCTTTCTCTTCTAAGGCCTTGCCTATATCCACATCGTAACTGCCTATCCCAGATATACTATCAAGAATACGTCTTCTCTCGACAGCACCAGTGGAAACTATCTTAGTAACATCACCCTGCTGAACTAGATTGTAACCGTCCGCGCTTATTCTCGCCTTTGTCAATAGATTATCGAACTCAGACATCGTTGACTTGCGATCGTTTATGTAAAAATACGAATAGTAATCAGTCCTGGCATCATTGTATCTGACCATTCTTGTTAGTCTAACAAGATCGTTATCCCAAGGCATCATTCGATCCTTGTTATCAAAAACCAAGGATACGGTCATGTACGATGCCTTGTTCTTTGACTTACCGCCGTCAAAAATAAGATCCGTAAGCCTTCCCGCTCGAACGGCCTTGGAGCTTCGAGGTCCTAGAACGAATAGAATTGCATCAGTTATGTTAGATTTTCCAGATCCGTTCGGACCTGTTATGGCAGTAAATCCTTCCATAAGTGGTACTGTAAGCTTACCGCCAAACGATTTAAAATTCTCCATTTCAACTTGTTTTAAGTACACGTTCCACCCCATCAGGAAACGTAGCGCAATATGCGCGCTCGCTGTGCATCCCCATACGTTCGCGTACGAACAACATTAAATGCCTTAGATTGTATTTAAACACGTTTATTGCTGGCACTTAGAATCCTACTTCAAATGCGAGGAACTCCTATATCTGCTACTGAATGTACAGTAAAGGTTGGTTGTACATCAGAGTCTTTTAGATCGCTTTCTGAAGTCTCTCCCGACAGAACCAAAATAGAACGTATCCCTGCGTCCTGTGCCATTTTGATATCCGTGTAAAGTCTATCACCGATCATCATGGTTTTTTTAGGATCTACGTCCATAACGTCGGCCGCCATATCTAACATTAGACGATTAGGTTTTCCTATAACGGTAGCTTTGATCCCAGTAAGTGATTCAAACATCCTAATGAACGGGCCGATATCAACGTCATATGAACCTTCGGTGGGACAAAAATCGTCGGGATGGGTGGCGATCAATTCCGCGCCTCCAATGATAAGATGATACGCACGATTCAATTTTTCATAAGTAATCGTACGGTCAAAGGTCAGTAGAACGGTATCAGGATCATCGTCAGTAACATTTATTCCGTAATCTCTGAACTCGTTTGTTACTTCGGGTGACGCTAACAAAAAAACACGTGCTTCAGGACATCTTTTTCGTAGATATTTAGCGGTGGCTGTTACTGACGTGATTATATCATTTTCTTTTACCTGAAAACCCATTTTTTTAAGTCTGTTGAAATAAAAATCACGTGTGTGTGACGAATTGTTAGTTATGAAAGCATAAGGAATATTAGCGTGGTTCAAACGTTCTATAAAATCGGCTGCTCCTTCTATGGCCTCACCACCAAGGTATACCGTACCGTCCATGTCCAGCATCACGCCAGATACGTCAATTCCTAGGTCCAAGTTCATCCCTCACCGTACGTATAGTTTCCCTTAGTCCGACCCGGGCATCCTTGTTGTATATACAAGCTGCAGGGTGATATGTCGGTATGAATGGGATCGACTTTCCATCCACTGTTATCGTTACCCTCTTGTTCACTATATCGCCCATCTTACCGTCGTAACCGAGTAAGTCCCTACAAGCAGATTTTCCAAGACCGATGACCAAACGACATTCTTTTAATTCAGCGTTTAAGAACGGCCTGCATGCAGCCATTTCGTCCTTGGTCGGATCTCGATTCTTCGGGGGACGACATTTCACAGTGTTGGTTATCATGACCTTTGAACGTTCTAAACCCTCTTCTTCCATGATTTTATCAAGTATCTTTCCAGACCTTCCGATAAAAGGTTTTCCTTGCTGGTCCTCGGATTCACCAGGAGCTTCACCAACGAAAGCTATCCCCGAATTCAAATCACCGCTAGGACGGACGATATTTATTCGTTCGGCACAGAGAGGACAAAGATCACAGTCATCAGCTGGCTTCATTTATGGCCCTCTAGTAGCTCGGACGCCGTTACTAACGGATGTAATCTTACACCAATGGAAGAAAGGTTCTCTGAACCTCCTACTTGACGGTCGATGACCGAGAACACGTCCGTCACTTTCCCTCCAGCCTCACGTATAGTCCTTATGGCGTTCATGCTAGAACCTGCAGTAGTTATAACGTCCTCGACCACTAACACGCGGTCACCGTCGTTCAACTCACCTTCAATAAGCTTTCCAGTACCATGGTCCTTCTTTTCTTTACGTATCATAACGTACGGTATACCTGTTTCCAACGAAAGTGCAGCGGCCAACGGTACCGATCCTAGAACTACGCCTGCAATCCTATCTGGGACTTGATCTAATTTCAATACTTCTTCGGCCATAAGCACGGCTATGATCTTCAGGACCTTCGGATTTGTACTAGCTTTTTTGATATCTATGTAATAGGAGCTTTTATCTCCTGATGCTAACGTAAATTCTCCAAACTGTAACGAACCACAGTCTATCAAAGCTTCAGACATTTTTCCCATATTTTCACCACGGTTCCTTTTTGAGTCCTACTTTATAACCGATTATGTTCACTATACGGTGGATTCCGAACATTATAAGCAACAAGAATACGAGTGCTAGTATGTTCCATCCTCCGATATATGTATCAAATATCCAATGGGAATAAAACAAAGCCGTTACCAAAAAGGCACCGGCTACGAAATCGTACTGATCTAGTATCGGTGCTTTCTGCCCTCTCTCGAGACCGAATCTTCTTTTGATGAACGCACCACAAAGGTCACCTAGGACCGCTCCGAAAGCTAGAGCGACGACTATGCCAACACCTTGCCACAACGATCCATATCCCCAATGATTGTTCGAATCAAATACGTGCGATACACCAATCATTATCAGACCTAATAGAATGCCTGAAAATGCACCACCGAATAATCCTCTCCAAGATTTCCCCTCTCCGAATATCCTCTTTCCTCTCCAAGATTTTCCAAAATCAATCTTGGTCCCTCCTCCGAAGACCACAGCGGCCGAGTTAGGCAACATAGCAGGAAGGAAGACCCAGAGCCCTATGACAATTATCTTTACCGCACCTAGGATATCCATATTATAACCGAGTCTGGATTGAATATCCATTGTATAACCTTTGCTTAGGGTCGTAGCAAGTTACATAATCTATACGGTGAATTTGAACCTATGCTCATCTTGGATACGTCGGCGTTCTTTACGATGGATTGGATCCCCGAAGAGGATTTTCTTTGTCCTCCTGGCGTCGTGGATGAACTACAACGTTATGACGATCCTAGACTGGCTCTTTGGGACGATAGATTGAGAACATCTGATTGTACAAAAGCTTCATTAGATAAAGTAAAAGAAGAAGCACGCAAAACCGGTGACCTCGGACGTTTATCGCCAGTAGATCTCAGCGTACTGGCACTTGCACTGGATATGGATGGAACTATACTGACTGATGATTACTCAATACAGAACGTTGCAAAGTCCATGGGTATGCCTTATCGTGCAGTAGGAACAGCGGGAATAAAGAAAAAGTTCAAATGGAACTATTGTTGCATTGGATGCGGCAAATGGTTCAAAGAAAAGTCCGACGAATGTCCAATATGTGGATCTGCAATGCGTGCACATCGTAAGAAATGATCACGGGAATATGCGCTTGCATCTTACAAGATTGGCCATGCGTCTTTTGCCTAGAAGGGACATGCAAAGATTTGTTCTGGCATCGGTTTTGAATGCGAACTGGTCAGCAAGTTTTTTGTTAAAAGCGGCCGTCTTTAAAGGTCCGCCGATAACACGTCTGAACTCATCGTCGTAATCTTGAAGTGGCCTTCCGTTAAGGATGTGATCGGCGACTACGTTACCACATATACGAGCTGATATCATCGCCTGAGGAATACCACCGCCATTAACGGATGCAACTTGTCCCGCTGCGTCTCCGACGACGACACCATTGGATGAAACCGTCTTATCTATCGGCCCTTCACTGGGAACATATTTACCGTGTACTTTCTGAATTATATCGAACCCTTTTTGTTCGGCGAACTGTTCAAAATACGCGGTAGGCGTTCCTTTAGAAAATTTAGGCGCGAATCCTACTCCAACATTGGCACATCCCGATTTAGGTATTATCCAACTGTATGCGCCTGGAGCGACGCCTCCGAAGAACATGTCAATAATCGGTTCAAAATCTCCTTTAGCGATTGAAGTTACCGCAGGATAGAGGTTCTTATTACTTGGAAGACCAAGTTCACGTGATACTCTTGACGTAGGTCCGTCCGCTCCGACGATGACCTTATACTGGATCTCTCCGTCTTCTGTAACGGCAATACCGTTCTCGATACGTTGAAATCCACAACCGGTAACTAGCTCTGCTCCAGCTTTTACTGCTTGAGATGCCAAGTATTGATCGAACCTATCACGGTCGATAGTGAATGCTGTGAACGGGAACTCGGTGACCTTTCCTTTAGGTGATGTGAACCTCATTCCTTCGATCTCTCGGGTCATCAGGTACGATGGTATGTCCATAGTTCCCTCTATATCCTCAATTTTAGGAAACGAACCGAGTGTCTCTTCGATGCTTGGTAGAAGTTCGCCGCATCTTACTGGTACGCCGACCTCTTCCCGTCTCTCTATGATCTTAACGGAAACTCCTTTCTCAGCAGCATAACGTGCGGTCATACTACCGGCCGGACCGGCTCCAACCACTAAAACATCAACTTTCTCGACCATTGTGTCACCTATCTCGGGTAACAATATAATCCCCTAGGGATAAAAGTGCCTTTTTGTAAACGGAGTCGTCGATAACATCAAGATTGCCTTTGACTTCAGCAAGTATACTCTTAGCTTTCTGCCTGCATCTTTTTATCGAATCGGTCTTTTTTATTAAACTGATTACTTCTTCTACCGTGTTAATATCGATCTTTTCTGCCTCGAAGGCTTCGATTATTTTTGGACCATGTTTCGGATCCTGCATAGCATAAATTATTGGGAGTGTTGGTTTACCTTCAATGATATCCATACCAACGAGTTTACCAGTATTTTCAACATCGCCGATAATGTCCAACGTGTCGTCAATTATTTGGAATACTTGACCTAATGCAAAAGCGTAATCTCCTAACGCATCTATGATCGACAGATCTACGTTAGCGAGGAATGCCCCGGATTTAGCAGAAGCGGACATTATCATTGCCGTCTTTCCGCCTATTATATCCATGTAATCTTTTTCAGTAACATCGGATTTACGCTCGAACTTCTTCTGTGTGAATTCGCCAGAACTCATGGCTGCTGACGCATCAACGATATATTCAATCATACCAGGAGCTTTTGCACCTATCAGATTGAATCCCATCGCGAACATGAAATCTCCTGTAACGATAGATTTACCGATGGTATACTGTCGATAAAGTGCTTTACGCCCTCTTCGAAGTTCGCCTTGATCGTTTATGTCATCATGTACCAATGTAGCATTATGAATGATCTCATAAGCAGAACCTACTTCGATTGCCTGCTTAGGATCTTTGCCACCGCATGCGTAATATGATAAAATACAGACTGCCGGCCTTATCCTCTTGCCACCTGCAGTTATGACATATTTGCACATCTCAGTCAACTCAGGATTATCGGATTTGAGGACTTTTTCCATCAATTCCTCTACTTCCTCCAGCTCCTTCGAGATACAATCGTGCCAAAGGTCTGACATACATCTGAGTGAAGTATGTAACCTACTTAATGCTTTTCAAAAGAAAAATGAAGAGCCAGGATATAAAATTAAAGTTAAAAATAAAACCCGCCCTCGAGAGGGCGGGATGAAAATGTTTGATTCCGTATTCAAGGCATTATCATTGCTGCTGCCTGGGCACAGTAATAGAGGAACGGTTCAGGATATACACCCAGAAGGATGACTCCTATAACACACAAAATCGCCACTACAGTGAATGTAGTTGGGATCTTTATCCTCTCTTCCGTATCGCCCTTCTCGATATACATTGCCTTGATGACCTTGGCATAATAGTACAGCGAGATGGCAGAGTTCAAGATAGCTACGAAGGCTAGCCATAACCACTGGAAGGATATTTCTCCACCGGGTACTGGCACGATCGCTGCCGAGAACAAGAAGAACTTTGCAGTGAAACCACCTAAAGGCGGTATACCAGCAAGCGAGAACAGGAACAGCAACATCAATGCTGAAAGCAATGGTGCCCTCTTCGCAATTCCCCTGTAGTCCTTCAATGTCTCTCCAACACCTGCAGATATCAACGCGGCGACCACGACGAAGGCTCCTGCCTTCATGAACACGTGGACGAACATGTAGTATATCGTACCCGTGAGTGCCCACTGGCTCATGACTGCCAAGGCTATCAGCATGTAGCCGGCCTGTGCTATCGATGAATAAGCAAGCATTCTCTTTACGTTGGTTTGCACGATTGCCACTATGTTCCCTATGGTCATAGTGACCGCTGCGATTATCGCAAAGATATACTGAACTCCTTCTACCAATCCAGACTGTAACGCCTGAACGGCTACGAACATCACAAAGAAGATCTTTATGAAGACCACAAGGCCCATCTTCTTCGATCCTGTCGACAAGAATATCGTTACCGGTGTAGCAGCTCCTTCATACACATCGGGCGCCCATGAATGGAACGGAACCGCTGCGATCTTGAAACCGTAACCTGCGATCATCGTCACAATTGCTATGACAAGTGCTGCAGTGTATCCTTCTGCACCGATGTATCCAGCGATCTCAGCTATGTTCGTTGATCCCGAAAGACCGAACAGCATCGATATACCATATACGGTAAGACCGGAAGATAAACCTCCAATTATGACGTATTTGACGGCTGCTTCTGCAGCTCTAGCATCGTGCCTCTTGAGAGCGACCATTGCGTAGGACGGAATACTTACCATCTCTACCCCTACGAAGATGATCAACAGATCGGATGCAGTTGATACCAACGACATTCCCACCGTTGCAATCAATATCAGTGCGTAAAACGCACCGACATGCTTCGCAGTGGTTTCTCTGCTTGCAGACGCGACCAATATCGATATAAACGCTACCACTTCGAACAGCAGTATCATCAAACCTGAGAACGCGTCGTAATCAAAGAGTCCGTAATACGTTCCCGCGTAACCTCCGTGAAGCATCAGGACGTTTATGATCGAAGATATGATCACTACGACCAAAGCACACCCAGCGGTAAATTTGCTGCTCTTAATGAACATCTGGATTGCTGGCATTAGCAGCGCTCCGATAATCAATATCAATACAGGCAATACCGGCGTTACTATTCCGAATGTATCGGTTATACAACTTATGTCAATATCTATCACAATAACGCCCCCATGAAGTTCTCTGCGAATGGCTCAATTACGCTCAGTGCCAGATCCGGATAAATACCGAACAATGCGATTAATACGCATAGGGCAGCCAGAGAGAAACCCTCTGCCTTGCTGACGTCATGCACTTTTTCGACTTCGATCTTTGTCGTCTGTCTGCCGAACAGCACCTTCTGCATCGCCCAGATATAGAATCCGGCGTTGAGCATGATGGACAGTAGACAGAATACGATGAGCCACGCGTGTCCCATTTCGAACGCTCCTATGTAGAACGAGAATATGAGACCGAACTCACCCCAGAATCCAACGAGACCGGGTAGACCTAAAGAGGCCATGAATCCGATCATCATGAACGTAGCGAAGTATGGCATCTTTCCTGCCAGTCCGCCAAGCAACGGCATCTCCCTCGTTCCTAGAGAATGGCCTGCGAAACCGCAAACCATGAACAGGACCGCGGTTATCAGACCGTGGGCGAACATCTGGAATACTGCAAACTGGATACCGATCATAGCAATTGCATTGTCCGGGGTTGCTGCATACTTAACGTAAAGTAATGAAGCGGCAACACCTAACAGTACCATTCCCATATGATTGATAGACGAGTATGCTACCATCTTCTTGAGATCCGTCTGAGCGATACATGCGTAAGCGCCGTAGACTATGGATATCAGTGCCACAACCATGATTATCTCAGCCCATTGGTATGCACCGTTGGGTAGAGCGGAAAGTGCGATCCTGATTATACCATATGATCCCATCTTAAGCATTACACCAGCAAGCAATACCGAACCACCTGTAGGTGCCTCGACATGCGCATCGGGAAGCCAAGTGTGGAACGGAACCATTGGCATTTTGACAATGAATCCGAAGAACAACATTCCGAACACTATGGTCTGGAATACTTCTCCATAGAATGGAGCAGCAGCCTCGACCGCAGCGAAGGAGAAGTCGACTATTGGACTACCCAATACAGCTGCGCCTTGGAACGCCAATGCGAATATTCCGATCAGCATTACCAAACTTGCCACATGTGTGTAGATGAAGAACTTGATAGCGGCGTAGTGCCTCCTAGGTCCTCCGTACCACGAGATCATGAAATACATCGGTATTAGCGTGATCTCCCACATGATGTAGAACAAGAAGTAATCGGCTGAAAGGTATACACCCATCAAACCGAGCTGCATGAGCATGATCAGTGTGTGGTAATAGTTCGGCTTGTCTTTCTCAGATGCCGAGAATACTACGACGAAGAACACCAGCAGTGCGGTCAGGAAGACCATCAACTTGCTCAGTCCGTCGATCTGCAGTATGTACGAGATCTGTATGTTCGCCGCGTCTATCCACAGATATTTCTCAAAGAGAGCTGCTGTGTTCTCTTCGAACATGAGTAGAGTAGCGAGCAAGAGCACTATACCAGAGAAGATCCCCGCCACGTATTTGGCGTACTTCTGTTTATTTCCACCCATTATCAGCGTGAACACGGCCCCGATCAAAGGGATCACGAGTAACAACGTGAGAATGGGAATATTTTCGAACACTCACATACCTCCCATATAATAGATGAATAGTAGCGCTGCGACGAATATCACTGCGACTCCTATCATCACGATTGATGCATAGTTACCAACGTTTCCGGTCTGTGCGTACTTTGCAGCTTCACCAGAACCTACGACGGCACTTGAAAGTCCATCGACGGCTCCGTCAACTACGTTTTTGTCGAAATCATCGACAACTTTCGCAATACCGTATCCGAAGGTCCATGATACCCAGTTGTAGAACTTGGGGAATCCCCAAGTGTTCCCAAGTGCCTTGTAAAGCCTGGAAGTTCCTTCTTTGTTGAATATTCCTGGATTTAGAGAGAACTTGCTGTACATGAGATATGCGATGTAGATACCCACTAGAGCGAGTACGATCGATATGTAAGTGTACGGGTTGAGGAACAAGTGTTCTAAGTAATACATCCAGCCGAATCCTTCAAAGGTTCCCACTAGGAACAGACCTGATGCGTCGGGTGCGGTGGTTATTATTCCATCGAGTCCGAACAGTAACAGGAATCCAGATGCGAACGCGAAGATCGCAAGTAGCCACAATGGCACAGTCATGGATGCGGGAGATTCGCCGTGGCATGTCTCTGTCGCAGGGCCGATAGGTCCTCCGAAGGTCATGTACCACATGCGGAACATATAGAACGCGGTCATGAAAACCGTGATTATACCCATTATCCAGACTATCGCGAACAAGTATCCCTCAGGGCCATATTCGGACGCCTTCAATACTGAATCAAGTACTAAATCTTTAGACCAGAACCCGCTAAAGAACGGGAATCCAGCTATTGATAAGGAACCTATCAACATAGTTATCGAAGTTGTCTTCATCTTCTTCCTAAGGCCTCCCATCTCACGCATGTCCTCTGTTCCAGTAGAGTGTATCACCGAACCAGAACCTAAGAACAGCTGAGCTTTGAAGAAAGCGTGGTTGAACATGTGGAAAACACCTGCAATGAAACCTGCAGATCCTAGTGCCACAAGAGCCGCACCCTCAGTAGTCGATACTCCCAGATTCATTCCAAGGGCCATCATGTATCCGCCGGCTCCCAAAGCTAGGAACATATAACCTAACTGAGAGATCGTCGAAAACGCCAAGACCTTCTTGATATTGTTATTAGAAAGAGCCAAAGATGCTGCAAGTATAGCAGTGAATCCTCCGATCAGACCGACTACAAGCATGACTTCCATGGACTGAGTGAACAGTGGGAAGCTTCTTGCTACCAAATACACACCTGCCTTGACCATCGTCGCCGCATGTATCAACGCAGAAACTGTGGTTGGGCCGGCCATTGCATCCGGTAACCAGTCCTGTAGAGGGAACTGAGCACTCTTACCGATAGCTCCACCGAATAACAGTAGAGCAGATATCACAATGAGATCAGGATTGACCGTTGCGATTATCGCAGGATCGAATATCGTCGTAAAGTTCAGGGACTGGAACGCGAACAGAAGAACAAAAAGTCCTCCCATGAACGAAACGTCTCCTAAACGTGTAACGAGGAACGCCTTCTTTGCTGCAGATGAAGCATTATCGGAAGCATCGTCACCCTGAGGGTGCATGAAGCTCCAGAATCCAATGAGCAGATACGAGCACAAGCCCATAACTTCCCAGAAGATGAACATCATCAGGTAGTTGTTAGCTATGATCAATCCAGTCATTCCTGCAAGGAATAGACTGATTTCAGCATAGTATCTCCTCTTTCTCTTTTCCTGATCGCTCATGTATCCAATGGAGTAAATGAAAATCAGCAAAGATACAATTGTGGAGAACAGCAACATTATGCATGTTAGTCCATCCACGTAATATCCCAGCGTTATCTCATAACTGCCGATGGAGAACCATGTGAACGATTCAGTTACGTGTCCGATCGTTGAATACGCGTCCCCTGTAAGGAACTCATATATCACGAGGGCGGAAAGTGCAAAGGTCAACAGTGCACCAAATACGGCAACGTAACCACCGTATTGTTTGGAACCTTTCGTCCCTGTAAGACCGATGATTACGAACATTAGTAGCGGAATCACCGGTATAAGCCATGTATATTCTATGAACATCTTACCACCTCAATTCCGTAAGATCGTCTATTACGGTCGTTTTCTTCACTTTGTATACGTTAAGCATAATCGCTATGCCCACTGCGACCTCACAAGCTGCGACAGCCACCGTCAACAGGACAAATACCTGCCCTAGTATCTCACCATTGAATGCGGCGAAAGTTACTAAGTTGATATTAGCTGCATTGAGCATCATTTCGATACACATCAGCACGATGATCGCGTTGTTCTTGGTCATTATCCCGTATATTCCTATAACAAACAGGATTGCCGAGAACATGAGGAAGAACTCAATTGGTATCATCGTCGTCAACCTCCTCTTTAGCTACACATATCGCACCGACCATAGCACCGAACATTATCAGTGATACCAGTACGAGTAATGGTCCATAGATCTCAAACAACACAAATGTCAACGAGTCTTCTATAAGATCTCCATTTGTGTCATATGGATCGAATGTCGTAAGATTTTCAGGAGATTCGTTCGTAACGAGGCCTCCCCAGCCTGTGGCGAACACAGCGACCGTTAATACGATCAGGGCGAGAGCAGCAACGACCACTCCTATCATTTTTCTCTTAGTCATCATTGTCATCACCTCCTGGATTCATGATATATCTCCTGGTCAGCATGATGCTGAAAGCAAACAATATCGTGATCGCACCTACGTAAACTAACAACTGTACGATGGCCATGAATTCTGCTTCGAGGAAGAAGAACACTACGGCCACTACAACGAACACTAGAGCCAGATAGAACGCACTGCGCATCGGCTCTGTATCAGTAACAACGAAGATGGCCGCAACTATTCCAATCGCAGCTACGATCAGGAATGCTACCATGTCTCCGTTCGCCAAGATATACGAAAGTATGTCAGATAGTTCATTTATGATTCCGTCCAAGAATCCGAACATCAGAACACCTCCTCTATGTGGATCGCGTCCTTCGGACATTCGATCACACACTGGTCACAACAGACACATTTATCGTTGTCGAACAGTGGAATAAGCTTGGGCTTTCCTCTAGCGTTGACTCCTTTTTCTATCATAACAATGGCCTCTGTAGGACATACTCGTTCACACTTTTTACAGCTGATGCAGAGATCTTCGTCGACCACTGGATAGTCAACTGAGTAAGGGAAAACCCTTTTTTCAGGATTTCCTGCATCGATATCTGACTGTAACGTCATCTCTAGATGCACTTCCATTTCCGGTGTGGTATCCTTAAAATTAAGCCTACGAGGATCCCAGAAGAGATCTTTCTTGAACAACTCTGCTAACTCGTATTCCGGCGTCACCGTCATTGCGTTAGTAGGGCAGTATTCAGAACAGTAACCACAGAAAGCACATCTTCCGACGAACACCTGCGGCCTCTGGACCATCTTACCCTCATCATCCGGGACCTCTATCATTTTGATGCATTCAGTAGGACAAACCCTTGAACATACCCCGCATCCGATACACATGTCGAATCTTAGCCCAGGACGTCCACGGTAATTATCGGGGACCCATTCCTTTTCATAAGGATATTGGATCGTTACTGGCCTGCGGACAATAGTCTTTCCGAATAGCTTTAAGGTGACCCAAAGTGGCTTTAATACCCACAGTCTCTTGGCGGGGTTTCTAGGATATTTATCCAAATATTTCATTGCCATTAGAAGAAACCTCCCATTTTGAGAACTATTGCAATTCCCAGATTGATTATCGATAGTGGCGTGAGTACCTTCCATCCAAGGTTAAGAATCTGATCGATTCTAACACGAGGCAGTGAAACTCTTACCCATATCATAAGGAAGAATACGAACCAACCTTTGAGCAACTGAACCAATTCAGGAACTAGTGCGTTAATGTCGGCCGAAACGAAAGGTGCAATATTCCATCCACCGAGGAACAATAGCGAGATCATTGCACATGAAGCAAATCCCCTAAGGTAATCTCCAAGCATGATGAGTCCCCACTTCATTCCAGCGTACTCGGTCTGCCATCCCTCTACGAGCTCCGATTCGGACTCTGCAAGGTCGAAAGGAGTACGTTCTGCCTCAGCACATGAACAAGTGAAGAACACTAGGAATCCCAGTGCCATCGGTATGATGAACCACATTGTTTCGTTCTGAGCGGCGACTACTCCTCCGATATTGAATGTGCCAGATAAAATTGCAATTGCACAAACGGTGATGAGCATTGGTATCTCGTACGAGATCATTGATTGTGCTGCCCTCATTCCACCGATCAAAGTATACTTGTTGTTCTGAGCCCATCCTGAAACTAAAATAAAGAGTGGGGCCAGTGCGTAGATACCCATGACAATCAGGAATCCTGAATCATAATTTACGATAAAGAATCTATCCGAAAGTGGTAGCATACAGGCAACGAGAACCGAAGTTCCAATAATAAGTGAAAGTGTCCATTTGTAGGACATGTGGTCTACTTTTTTCGGTATTGTGTTCTCCTTCATAAAGGTCTTAAATCCATCAGCAACACACTGAAGGAAACCTTTCAGACCTATCTGGGTACCTCTTCGATCCATGAATCTTCCGAGGAACTTACGTTCTTGCCATAAACATATGAGAACTGCTACGAAAACAACTATGAAGATAATCAGCACCAGAATGATCATCGCGAATACGTTGACCACTGCGTCTGACATCAACCATAATGAGACATCGTTACCAGGGAAGATAATATCGATCAACCAAGCAAGAAGTCCGCCTATTATCTGGTAAAGGTTGTAACCTACTTCGTAAACTATATTGTGTGTCTCGTACGGATAATATCCATTACCCGCTAAATCCGCATAATCTGCGTAATTAATCCAATCTTTCAATGAAGACACCATCATATCACCTGTCCGTCTCACCCATGCAGACGTCTATCATCGCCATAACGGCCGGGACATCTGCAACTCTACATCCTTTGACCATCGGTCTTGAAGCTCCTATGTTAGAGAACAGAGGAGCACGGACCTTGAGTCTGTAAGGTTTATCGGTACCGTCAGATACCAAGTACATCATAGATTCTCCACGTGGGTCCTCAAGCTTACAGAAAGTCCTTCCAGCAGGTACCTTTGAAGGTACTTTTATTCTGAACGGAGAGTTCTTTCCACATGCTTTGACCTTACGCATGGCCTGAGTAATTATCTCACAAGACTGGAACAATTCCTCGATTCTTACCATATATCTTGCGTAAGTGTCCCCTTCAGTGAGCACTGGAACCTCGAAACTCATTTCATTGTACTTACCGTAAGGCGTGTCACGGCGGAGATCGAAATCAAGTCCGCAGCCTCTCATTGCTGGTCCAGTGATACCAAGGTTAGCACACTGTTCACGTGTAAGGTAGCTGATACCTCTCATCCTTGAAACGTATACTGAGCTGTCGTCGATCATATCAATGATGTCCCAGAGCCTCTTTTTGAAAAGTTCTGTAACCCTTGGTAGATCTCTGTCAAAGAGATCAGTAGTATCGTTCCTTACACCACCTATACGTGGATAGTTAGTAGTCATTCTCTGACCGCATAATCTAACATTAAGGTCTAGCCAGTACTCCCTCTCCCTCATTGCCCAAAGGAATATGGTGAGGTTTCCTAGATCGGTACCTACCGCAGCCAACCACATAAGATGTGACTGGATACGGCATATCTCGTCTGCGATTATCCTTATGTATTCAGCTTTATCTGGCACTACTACGCCAAGAGCCTTCTCGACAGTCATGCAGTAAAGATGCGCGTATGTCATCGATGCGGAATAACAGAGACGATCGGCCATCGGAATAATCTTCGGATAGGACCTGTTCTCCGTTTCTTTTTCCCAGCCACGGTGTAAGTAACCGATAACTGGTTCAGCATCCGTGACGATTTCTCCATCGACCTTGATCTTTAAAGTCCAAAGTCCGTGGGAGAAGGGATGCTGGGGGCCCATATAGATCCACATCTCATCCGTATCGTAATTCTGTTTTCCAATCCTCTCTTCTGGAGGTGAATCAAATGTATCGATCGTATTTTCGACTACCATTACTCCTGCCCCCTTAATTTATATGATTTTCTGAACGGGAAAAAGTTGTAAGTATCCGGAGTAAGGAGCCTCTCAAGTTTCGGGTGTCCGTCGAAAATTATTCCAAATAGCTCGTAGGTTTCCCTCTCGTGCCAGTTAGCGCCTTCCCACACAAGTGCGATAGACGGTACATGAAGATCGTCAAGCGGAAGCTTGGCGGTCAGTTCTATGTTGATACCAGTGTAATAATTGGTAAGGATATAGATGACTTCCATGTGTTCGATCATATCCAGACCCATAACGATAGAGCAATGCTCGAACGTCAGATTATCACTTATATAATTGCAGATATCGAAAACATCGTTCTTATCTAGCAACTCTACAATAATTCGGTCAGGTTCACTTCCTAGAACGTTGATCTTTCCGTCGAACTTTTTGCTTAGAAGAGTGATGACCTCGTTGATCACGGGTTTCTGATATATTGCTTCAGTATCCATCTTTAGTCCTCCAAGAATACTCCTCTGTCGAAGTAATCGCCGATCTTATGCTGAAGTAACATAAATCCGTCGATCATCGCATCGGGCTTCACAGGACATCCAGGAATGAATATATCCACTGGAACGATCTGATCTGCACCCTGAACGCAGTTGTACGAGTCGTACCATGGGCCTCCCGATATGGAGCACTCGCCCATTGCTACAACCCACTTAGGGCTGGGCATCTGTTCGTAAAGACGCCTGATGCTCGGGCGAACTTTCTTTCCAATCCATCCGTTAAGCAGAAGGATATCCGTCTGCCTAGGTGAAGAACGGTAGATGATACCAAGACGCTCGGCGTCGTGTCTAGGGGCAGAAGCTGCTGCCATCTCAAGAGCACAACACGCTAGTCCCCAGTGCAACGGATGCATCGAGTTCTTCATAGCCCACGTCCAAATGGGGCCAGTTAACTTATCAACGGACTTCTTTGTTCCAGCGCTCAACAGATCGTTGATAACAGCGGTGGACCAGTCCATGAACTCGCCAGCGCTCATAGCGATGGCGTGCGGGTAAAGGCTCATATCCATATTTTTTCCTCCTTCTTCAGAGCATAGCAAAGTCCCAAGACCATTACAGCAAGGAACATCAACATCCACATGCGGGCCATGGTCGAAAGGCCTGAAAATCCTACGGTCCAAACCATTAAGAAGGTCGCAACCAGGTCAAAGACCACGAAAATAATAGCGAAGGCGTAGTGCTGGAACCTAAACTGGACATGTGCATCCCCGATAGGCTCTGACCCACATTCGTAGGTCGTCTCCATCCACTCTGTCGTTTTCGTAGGCCTAATAAACCTAGAGACAAACCACGCCAGAGGTGCAAATCCGAAACAGACGACCCCTAGCAATACTAGCGGAATGTATTCTACAATCAGTGACATTGGGGCGTTGCCAAGTCTTGAAAGTATATAACAATTGAGTCGTGGTCCCCCTATACATCGCGCGAATCTAACGCGAGCGCGGGAACAAGTTATTATTACAATACCCAGTTTCCGAAATTATGACGGTTAAAATCGGTTTTATCGGCACAGGGCGTATGGCCTCTGCGATGATTGGAGGAGTACTAGCTAACGGACTATATGCCAGTAAAGAAGTTATCGGCTGTGCTCCAAGCAAAGGGACCCGAGACAGAATATCTTCAAAATTCGGGATCAAGATGTATAAAACGGCATCAGAAGTGGCAAAACTTACTGACTTTGTGGTCCTAGGAGTAAAACCCATTCAAGTTCCGGCACTTTTTACCGAGGACGGACTTGAACTTGGAAGTTCACATTTGATGATCAGCATCGTAGCAGGAGTGAAAATTGCAACTTTGGAGACATATGTGCCAGATGCTAAAATAGTGCGAGTTATGCCCAATCATTGTTGCCTCGTAGGAACCGGTGCCGCAGGATTTTCTCGAAGCTCCAAAGCAACTGACGATGACGTTGCCAAAGTCAACGCTGTACTTTCGTCATCTGGCCTTGCTATAGAAGTTAAAGAAGATGATCTGGATGCTGTCACTGGCTTAGCTGGAAGCTCCCCGGCGTTCATGTACATGATCATAGACGCTATGGCCGATGCAGGCGAGATGTATGGTATCCCACGTACGAAAGCTATAGAACTTGCTGCCCAGTCGATGCTCGGGGCTGCAAAAATGATACTTGATACAGGAGACTCTCCGAAAACTTTGAGGGACAACGTATGTTCACCTGGTGGTACCACCATCGAAGGCGTACGGGTTCTTGAAGAACATGACATTAGAAATGCGTTCATCGCTGCTGTTAAAGCAAGTACAGAAAGATCACGCGAGATGGCGAAAGAATGATTTTCTCGCGCGCTCGCGTATAATAATATGAATCATGAACGTTTCATAGGGAAAAGCAGACCTTTTAGCATCCTTGGGGCACTTGACCATATTGGCCCTGATCTCCAAACAAGGTCGCTCTTCTCTGCTATCGTAGAGTCCATCATCTCCATCCCCTTTTCTTTTATTCCCCAAAGAAGCCTATCTCGTTCATCTTTGTCCTGAACAGTCATAATCTCATCGACCTCGTGCATAAGTGAACGAGCCACCTCGGTCCGTTCATTTCTGTTCTTCATTTGAGATTCAGATATTCTACCAGCCTCGAACTCACACTGTGCCAGTACTTTGGCTGCATCGTAAGACGTTTCTGCGATAACATCACGTGACATTAGTTCAGTCTCATAAGAAAGAGTTAGTTTCCAAGATGGTTTGTCTAAAAGCAGGCGGTGTTCCTCCAGTGTCCTGGCAAAGAACTTGTATCCCCACTTTTCAGGATTTTCGAAGGCCATGCTCCCGGGATCGACAAAGGGAGAGAATGGCGAGTTATAGATGAACAAAGGATCTTTCTTATCTACTAAGGACCAAAGTTCCTTTGAAGCTCTAACGCTATCTATAGCAGACTCGCTAGATTGGAACGGAAGTCCAGTCATATAGAAAAGATCCATACGTTTGCATCCTCCTTCGAACGCATTAGTAACAGTTTTTTTGATTTCTTCGTTACTATATCCTTTACCCAATGGGAAACGCACACTCTCATCATGAGAATCTGGAGAAAATTCAATGGTGTATCCACCATCAAAGGCGTGATCCAATGATTTAAAATATTCGACACTGGCACTATTGAAAAGTTCTATGACCACGTGATTCTTTATTCCACGTTCTTTTACAGATTTCAAGAACCTTTCCGCGTAGTCCTTCCCTTTCTGCCTTATGTCACCTACAACGAAAACAGGAGCTTTCATGTAACTCTCTATGGACTCAAGATCTTCTGCAAGTTTCTCTGGACTTCTGAAAGCGGGTTTCTGACGGCATACTACTTTACGGTTAGCAAAATGTGAACCTCCACATTCTACACAGTTCAGTGAACATCCTCTAACGGAAAGTGCCATGGTAAGAGGATCAGTATCCCAACCTGCCCATGGAAGCGAACTTTTTATGTCCATTGTTTTAATGGCACTTTTTATCATGGTGCCGTAATCAAATATTATATCGTCCAAGGAATCCGGAACGTACGTAACGCCGTTGTCACGTATCTTGCCGTTCTTCTCTTTCCATATCAGATTGGGAACTTCCGAAAGATCTCCACCTGATTCTAAGATCTGCATTAATTTTACTGTTGGTATCTCGGTGCTATCACCGCGCATGACCATGTCGATCTCAAGACGTTGCATTACTTCTTCCCAGAAATAAGATGATGTAAAACCGCCAAGCTCTATTATCGAGTCTGGATGATATTTCTTTATCAGTTTGGCTATCTCCATTACCCCATGGACATGAGGCATCCAATGAAGATCTATGAAGAATACTTTGGAATCCATCTTACGTATGACTTTTTCAACATCATACTTATCGTCCATAAGCATTCTAACAGCCAAATTAACGATCTTTGTTTTGAACCCAGCCTGCTGAAGATGAGCACTAAGAGTCATGAACCCGATAGGATACATTTCAAAAACCGGCGAAGATGGTATAACGTCGCTTATCGGACC
>CAYYMA010000003.1:0-18877 GCA_964472805.1 uncultured Methanomassiliicoccales archaeon
AAATATAACAGTAGGCAATATAGTAATTATAATGTACTTTGAATGTGAACTTATTGTATACGATGTGCTGCCAACGGCCCGTGGAGCTATCGCCAAAAGTCTGATAGATAAACACGGATACAGTCAGATAAAAGTCGCCAAAAAGTTTGGAGTCACTGGATCCGCAGTATCACAATATCTTAAAGGCGTGAGGGGCGGAAATGAAGTTATAGATAACAGCCCTAGCCGCGAAAATTTCTATAAAATGACCGAAAGAGCCGCAGACGCCATATCCGAGGGATTGGATGTGACCGAAATATTGTGTACCATATGCCAATTTGTTAAAGAAAGTGGCATAATCAACGAACTGTACGCCGCCAGAGGATCAGAATACAATCCCGCAGCTTGTATGGAATGCCCACGTTTGAATATAGTTTTCACTTAAGCTTCCGCAATAATTATTATAGAACTGAGTTCTCTTACAGACAATGACTGGAAGAAGGGCAAAAGTGGAACGCAGCACCAGGGAAACCCAGATAATAACTGAACTGGACCTTGATGGTACCGGCGTATTCCAGGTCGATTGCGAAATTCAATTTCTTAAACATATGACTGAGACGTTGGTAAAATACGCGTCGTTCGATCTTAAACTTAAAGCTGAAGGCGATAACGAGCACCACATCGCCGAAGATATTGCTATCACTCTAGGAACAGCTTTCAAGAAATCTTTAGGGGACGCACCAGTAGAACGTGTAGCCACCGAATTCATACCGATGGATGATGCGTTGGCAATGGTCTCAGTAGATATTGTTGACAGACCTTTTGCCGATATTGATTGTCCTGACCCATTATATTCACACTTCTTCAGAAGCTTTGCCATGTCAGCTGGCTTGACGTTGCACATAGCCATAGTTCGAGGGTTCGACGAACACCATATGGTCGAGGCATCCTTCAAAGCGTTAGGAAAAGCACTTTACAAAGCAACACGCGTTCGTCAGAATGAGCTCAGCACTAAAAATAAAGTGGAGGTCAAGTGATGCTTGCTAAGAGAATCATCCCGTGTCTTGATATGAAGAACGGAAAGGTCGTTAAAGGCGTACAGTTCAAAGATGTAAGAGATGTGGGCGACCCACCTAAAATGGCTTTAGAATATGAGAAACAAGGTGCGGACGAGATTGTATTCTTAGATATTTCGGCATCACTTGAATCAAGAACGACCATGATAGATGTTGTATCTAAAACTGTCAAGAATATATCTATTCCTCTATGTTTAGGTGGAGGGATAAAAAGCACAGAAGATATGGGGCTGGCACTTAATGCTGGAGCCGATAAAGTATCTATAAATTCCTCTGCTATATCTAATCCAGATATTATATCGGATTGTGTCGAGAAATTCGGAAAAAAGCGTGTGGTAGTCGCTATCGATGCAAAACGTAATGGAAACGAATGGGAAGTGTATACACACGGAGGCACAAGAGGGACGGGATTAGACGTCGTAGCATGGTCAATAAAAGCAGCCGACCTAGGTGCTGGAGAAATACTTCTTACGTCGATGGACGTTGACGGAGAAAAGACAGGGTACGATATACCTCTTACAGCCGCCGTTTCAGAAGCCGTTTCAGTACCAGTAATAGCTTCTGGAGGTTGCGGGTCCATAGAACACATCTACGAAGTACTTACTCAAACGGATGCTGCTGCAGCTCTGGCTGCATCTGTGTTTCATTACAAACAATTCACAGTGTCAGAAGTTAAAGAATACCTTAGAGACAAAGGGGTCGTAATCAAATGACCGAATTAAAATATGATGAGAACGGACTGATACCAGTAGTTGTCCAAGACTGGAAAACAAACGAAGTACTAATGGTAGCTTGGGCCAATGCCGAAGCTGTAGGTTTAATGGATTCTACTGGATATACACACTTTTGGTCCAGAAGCAGACAAAAGCTTTGGAAAAAAGGAGAGGAATCAGGTCATGTACAAAAAATCATTTCGGTGCAGACTGATTGTGATTCTGATACACTGCTTATTAAGGTAGAACAGACAGGCGTAGCATGTCACTTACAGAGACCGTCATGTTTCGATGAATTGCTTAGCGGATCGTTGGACAGAACTATGGCAGTTATTCCGGAACTAGCAAGAGTGATAAAAGACCGTAAAGAGAATCCGTCTAATGAAAGTTATACTTGCAAACTTATAAAAAATCAGACTCAGATGTGTAAAAAGGTCGTCGAGGAAGCCGCCGAGTTCGTCTTGAGCGTCAAAGACGGCGATAAAGAAACGGCGTCCAAAGAACTTGCCGATCTTATCTATCACATGATGGTCGTTATTGAAGCGGAAAATATTCCACTAGAAAAAACATACGAAGAACTTTCGGAGAGGAGACAATGAGAGCAGATCTTCACACACATACGATATTCAGCGACGGAGAACTTGTACCTGCGGAACTTGTCAGAAGGGCAACGATTCTTGGTCACAATGTTATTGCTATAACGGATCACGTCGACAATACTAATCTAGAATTCGTCGTATCTAATCTAGTTAAGGCCGCTGATCTCAGTAATGACGATATTAAAGTAATTCCTGGCGTGGAAATAACTCACGTTGCTCCCTTAAAGATTGCAGATATAGCAAAAAGGGCGAGAAAACTTGGAGCCCAGTGGATAGTAGTTCACGGTGAGACTATCGCAGAACCTGTAGCCGAAGGGACCAATCTTATGACCACGCAAAACCCAGATATTGATGTGCTGGCACATCCTGGATTCATTACAGAGGAAGCTGCTCAGGCAGCAGTAGATAATGACGTAATATTGGAGATCACCGGTCGTATGTACCACAACGTAACAAACGGGTATGTTGCATGTATGGCCAGAAAGGTTGGTGCCAAGATGGTAATAAATTCAGATACGCATTCGCCGAACAACCTACTGACCGAAGAACAGGCTATGAATGTGGCTCTCGGTGCAGGGCTAACGCTTGAAGAAAGCAAGAAAGCGGTTTGTGTGACGCCTTTTAACGCGATAAAACATTTGTGAAGTTTGAAACGTTGTACTGCGTTGATTTATACTTTAATTATAATGCGTACAATATGCCGAAAATAGCAATAATAGGTGGCACTGGCGTATACAATGAGGATGCCTTTGAAGTCGAATCAACAGAATATCCTGATACACCGTACGGCAAACCATCAGATAAGATCCAGATTGGAAAGCTTAACGGAGTGGAGATAGCATTCCTCTGCCGCCATGCAAAGGACCATAGCATCAGTCCCACGAACGTTCCATATAGGGCAAATATGTGGGCCTTGAAGAAATTGGGCGTAGAGATAATTATTTCAGCGTGTGCTGTAGGTTCCCTAAAGGAGAAGTACGCACCTGGCGACCTTGTTATTGTTGACGATTTCATAGATTTTACTAGATTTCGTGATCTTACGTTCATTGACGACGCAGCGATACATATCTCTCTTCCGCAACCATTCTGTCCGAAGGTATCAGATGTTTTTGCAGACGCAGCGAAAGAACTCGGTATTCGTCATCACAAAGGCGGCACATATATCTGCATAGAAGGCCCCCGGTTCTCTACAAGGGCAGAAAGTAAAATGTTCCTTAACTATGCGGACATAATAGGAATGACATTGGTTCCAGAGTGCCAGCTTGCAAAAGAGCTCGGTATGTGTTACTGCAGTCTTGCTACGATCACAGATTATGACATGTGGAAAGACGAACACGTTGACACACAAATGGTCAAGAGGGTCATGGCTGAGAACTCAAAAAACCTCGTAAAGCTCCTAGAAATGGGGTTATCAAAAATCATCATAGGTGGATGCGATTGTGCTTCCGACGCTAAGAACGCTGGAGCACTGGACCATTTGAAGATCTGAATATGACCAAAGGAACCCGTATCTGCATCAAAGGAACCGTCCAAGGAGTCGGCTTTCGTCCTGCGGTATACCGTGCGGCATCAAGGCTCGGAATCCAAGGAAAAGTTTGGAACAGCGGTTCAGACGTGATAATAGAGAGCGAACGCGGAGAAGAGTTACTAAGTGAACTCTTGGACAACCTTCCACCTCTAGCAGTTATAGATAAAATATCAACGACAAATATAGATATCTTGTCAACAAAAGATTTCTCTATAGTGAAATCCTCATCCGGAAAGGAGGGCGTTTCGATCCCTACGGATACGGCCATCTGCGATAACTGTCTTGACGAGATACGTTCCACAGGACGTAGATCAGGATATGCGTTCACCACGTGCACAGACTGTGGGGCACGTTTCACCTTAATTTCGTCACTTCCTTACGATAGACCGAATACTTCGATGGACGATTTTACAATGTGTCCGGAATGCAAAAACGAATTCAACGATCCATTAGATCGAAGATTACACCATCAAACAATCTGCTGTCCTGTGTGTGGCCCTTCATACCGGCTTATTGGAACTAACGGAACCAATATTCCCGGAGATCCCATATCAACATTTGCAGATATGTTATCCGACGGAAAGATCGGGATAACTAAAAGCTGGGGTGGCATGCACATTTGCTGTATTCTGGACAGCGTAGAATATCTTAGGAAATGGCATAGAAGGCCTGAAAAACCCTTTGCAATAATGGTACGTGACATCGACACCGTAAAGAAATATGGAAAACCTAACGAACTGGAACTTCAGAAGATAACGTCGTCACATCGCCCAATAGTTCTTGTAGAAAAAAATGATGTTCCTGAAAATGTGGCCCCTGGTTTAGATAACGTAGGAATATTCCTTCCGTACACTGGGATGCAACATCTACTGTTCGATTCCCTAAAGGAAGATGCTTTGATCATGACCTCGGCCAACCACCCGGGAGAACCGATGATAACTGACGATAAGGATATTATGGAAATGGGTGCAGACATGTATCTTTTGCATAACCAGAAGATAGTCAATCGTGCCGATGACAGCGTTCTACGCATGGACGGTGATCACACATACTTTATTCGTAAGTCGCGAGGGAACATCCCCTCTTTTATAGAGACCGTTCCTGAACTACACGGTTGCGTTATAGGCCTCGGAGCCCAAGGAAATTTGTCTGGATCAGTATCTAAAGATTGCAAAATCTATCAAACCCAGTATATAGGACACGGTGCCAGTATCGGCGTACCAGAGTATCTGGAGAGTTCAATACGTAGCCTTATGAATATGACTGGATCTTTACCAGAAATGATTGTTGGAGACCTTCACCCAGGTTATTCCAATCGTCGCGTAGGAAAAAGATTTTCCGAAGAGTTTGATATTCCACACATAGATGTGCAACATCATTGGGCCCATGCAGCCTCTTTGCTTACTGATAACGGCCTCACTACAGGAACGGTCTTGACATTGGACGGCACAGGATATGGCAGTGACGGTAACGCTTGGGGCGGCGAGGTCATTTCTACAGATATGAAAAACTTTAACCGTGACGCACATCTGGAATACATACCACTACTAGGATCCGAAAAAGCGGTATACGATCCGAAACGACTTAAATTTGCTGTAGATGTTATGAATGGGAAAGACAATAATTTATTCTCCGAACAGGAATCATCCGTTCTTAAAAAACTCATGGATACTAGCGTGAAGAGTTCGTCTATGGGTAGATTGATGGACACATTATCGTACACACTTGGCGTATGTTCTAAAAGGACCTACGACGGAGAGCCAGCGATGAAATTGGAACCTTTACTGGCACAAGGAAAATTAATATCTGGATACGAAACGGATACAAAACACGGAGTTATTAGAACAGTACATCTTTTTGACAGGATCGGCAGCGAGAACAAACCGGCTGACGTGGCCTACTCAATAGTCTATAATGTAATGATAGAGCTTATGGAGTCTGCTATCGATAATGCTGACAGGAACGGATACAAGCATATCGGCATTTCAGGAGGAACCTCGTATAATTCAATGGTATCCAAAATGTTCAAAGACCTTGGAAAGCGTTCAGACCATGAGTTAATATTCCATAACACAGTTCCAAACGGAGATGGTGGTATATCCACGGGACAGGCTGCCATCGCACTGAAGATGATAGGATGAATACGCTATTCGTACTCCTTGACGGGGCAGAGGACGACCCCCATCCGCTATTAGGCGGAAAGAAACCTATCCACGTAGCTAAAATGCCTTTCCTTAGAACTAGGGCCACAAATCATTTCAGAACTACGGGGCGTGCTTATACACACCTATTTCTAAACGAATTTTTTACTGGGTATCCTCCTGAAAGTTCAAGAGCTGCGATTGAAGCTCTTGGTCTCGGACTTGACATGAGTGGCAACAGGAGTGCGTTCAGACTTAGTCCCGCTAAAATAAAGGATGGAATGATTAGTTGGTCGTATAACACGGACGAATTCAAAGATGAACTAGAACGTAATATAATGGACAATCTCGGAATACTTGATAAGTATTCACCAGAGATCAATTTCTTTTTGAAAGGACGTGCTGTGCTTACAATGGATTGTCATGAGATACCTGACCTTCCGGCACCACCGGCAGATGCCCCTATGGTCGAAGTGCCTGGAGACCTAGGAAAGCTTGTCAACAAAATAGCAGAAATTATGGATGGAATAACAAATTATCCATGGGGATGCGGACAAATGGGAAAAATAGACCCAGGATTCGAGTGTCTGGGAAATATGGTTGCTATATCGAACAGCCCGACATCACTAGGCGTCTGTGCATCACTAGGACATGACATACGCTTGATCAAAGACCTAGATGATCGGTTCCCTATTGCGGCAGAGGCTCTTCAATATGGAAATGTCTTTTTACATATCGATGAAGTTGACGAATACAGCCACCAAAGGGACCCGTTCAAGAAGATAAAGGTTCTAGAACATACAGACGACCTTATGAAGCAATACTTTTCAGATACGGAACGTATAGTTTACTTTGCAGACCATGGAACGTCATGCGTTACTGGCGAACACATAATAACGGATGTACCTGTCTGGACCACATTCGAGTGTAAATTAAGAAGGGGAGAAATAACCCCTTTGAAAAAAGTTGTACCAGGATTACTGGATTAAGAGGATAATTATGACATATAACGGAAAGCTTCCAGAGTCGTTGAACGTTTGGGGAAACAGAAAGATCGCAGACGATCTTATTGGAGAAATGTGGGGTAAAAAAGGAGTGTTCACATGTACTGTGGCAAACACAATGACGTCTATACGTCCCGGTATATCCGATGCTGGAGATACACCAGATCTTACACTATTCACTCCAGCGGCCGATGCCGAACTTTTAGTTAGTGGTAAAATAACCTGCATGAAAGGTATACCGATCAATCCAGGAGGAATACCTACACCTGCGACACTTACAAAGGCCGCATTAGAACTTTCTGGCATGCCCTATTACATTGTCAACGGAGGCAGTAAAATATCGCCGTACGTACCGTATTTCGATATGGGCGGAGAATGTGGTCGTGATATAACCAGCGGAGACTCCGTTTCCAACGTCAAAGAAGGATTCGAAAAAGGCAAAATATTAGCAGAATCACTGGCCCGCGGATATGATTATATCGTAATAAGTGAAAGTTGTGCAGGAGGGACCACCACTGCGTTAGCCGTCCTTATGGCCATGGGTACTGTGAAAGAGAACCTGGTGAGTAGCAGCTCCCCTAATAATCCTAAAGAATTGAAGACCCAGACCGTTATGCAAGGACTAGACGCTGCAGGCATAGAACCAGGAGATCTGAAAGACGATCCACTACGTGCCATAGAATGTGTCGGCGACCCGATGATGCCCGCTAACGTCGGGATGATCGTAGGAGCCGCTAAAGCTGGCATACCAATCATAATCGGTGGTGGAACACAGATGGCAGCAGTAATGGCCGCAGCGGTCGCCATAGACCCTTCTGTACAGGAAAGAATGTTTCAAGGGACCACTAGATGGTTAATGAACGACCCTAACTCAAATATGGTAAAATTGATGAGCTCAATATCAGATAAGATACCGATTATATCTGTGAACATGGACTACAATAAAAGCCCTTACGAGGGACTTCAAGCCTATGAGTGGGGATACATCAAAGAAGGCGTGGGATGCGGAGGTGCTTCCGTAGCTGCGATACTAGGCAGTAAAGGGGAAATAACCTGCGACAATATCTTGGACCGTGTCCACAGCATATACCGCAAAATCATGGGCATTCAGTAAGCAATCTGGCCATTCTGAGCTCTTCAGAAGTGTTCACATTGACTGCAAGGTCTATACATGAACATTTGAAAAAATCCTCGCGAAGATATTCGCCATTTAATGTACGCTGTCTATCCATGATATTTATGCCTGACATGACCCAGGACTTCCCTTCCAGATTTATAGTGTATGAAGGTGCAATACCAGACTTCGTAACAAACTCTTCATCGACGACGGTTATCATAGATTCCATATCAGGTTTGAAAGCCTCTGTAATACTATCAATGACATTTGTAGACAGTAAAGGAAGATCTGACGGAGACGTCAAAACAAATTTTGAACTCATAAGTTCAAGAGATGCGTGTATGTCATCAACGTAACTATCCCCGCTGGTTCTAATAGTTTCAAAACCGAGATCGTCTAGATATTTTTCTGTCTGAGGTGTATTAGAACTTACTGAAATAAGAATTGAAGAAATGTGTTTAGAACCTTCCAACGCAGATATCACATGCATAACGGTGGGCTTGTCGCCCACCGCTAACATAGGTTTCTCTATCCCACTGTTCAGCATTCTGGTGCCTTTGCCACCTGCATTGATGAGTGCTTCGAATCTCATATTCTGGTCAGTATCCTTATGAATATGAGGAAAAACAACAACATTGCTGAAGAGATAATGGGACGAGCGATCTCGTTCGTTGCTCCAAGTATATCTCCATTTGTTACTCCAAAGGTCCGGTCAGCTATTTTGGACATCATGATTCCTACTATCATCGATACAACAAGGCCGATAACGATGGCGATGAATAATGCAGTAACGTAGAAAGCAAAGTTTCCGATAAGGGGGAACCCCCCATAATGCACATGCACTTTGTTCATCACCCAGATAACTGCCGTCGCCATTATTAAACCAATAATAAGCAAAAATGCAGATAAACCGGTCGATTTGAACATCGTATCCGTATCAGCTTTCTCCACCTGTTTGGATGCCATGCCATTTCCAGGAGTTCCTGTTGCTGCTGCACAGACCATCGCATTCTTGATCAATATTTCCGTAGCAGGAATGATGAAGAATAATGCATAGAACATTGGGTCTCCCCAACCACCTGCAATAGAATATATAGCTAATGTCGCCAACATAACAACAAGTGCCAGACCTATTCCACCAGCACCTACGCTCGTATCCTTTAACGCAGTAACATGCTTTTTCTGATCACCTGATGCGACCATTCCGTCACCAAAATCAACAAGACCGTCAAAGTGAAGGAATTTACTGCCTATCAGAACGGTACCCAATGCTGTGATAGCGATGACTGGCCCGAGTGGGAAAATGAAATAATAATTTAACAGGAATAGAAAGATCATCTCTATCATCAATACGATACCGAACATCGCACCAATGACAGGGACAAAGTGGAAATTGTTTTCCATGGCATCCATTTCCTTTTGTCCTACATCTTGCTTTTTTATCGTAAAAAAGGACATCATTCCGTTTATAGCATCCTTAGAATTGCCGCTTGATATATTCTTAACTCTCTGTATCTTTGGCGTACTTTTATTTTTGTCCACCGGTGCATCAGTGTATTCCACTGGTAACTCTGAGCTCTCTGCACCATCGGATGATTCAACATCAATCGTCTCAGAATCACCAGATGACTCTGTTTCTTCGGATGTCTTAACCTCAGGTTCATACGTGTGCTCGGACGGCCCTATGCCTCCAAATGTCCTCGATACAGGCTCAGGCCTATGATTGTTGACAGACCCCCCTTCCAGTATGGGTTCCTTTGGCAATTCATTTGTCGTGCCCTCGGTGGCGTTCAACGGTTCTGTATTTTTATCCGTATCTTCGGTTTTAGCATCAGCATGGTCCTTCGCCACATCAGATGATGCCGTTACCTCAAGTTTTGAATTTTGTTCATTTCCTTCATCTGTCATTTTTACGCCTCCTTATCAAACGATGTAAGTCCTCTTAATACAGAGATACCTGCTACAAGACCTTTAACGGCCCCATCAAGGATATTTCCTACTTGTACATTAGTCTGCAAGTTGTATATATATTTCTGAAAATTCACATTGTTGCCTGTTCGTCCTGAAATCTGTTCGACAACTCTTTGTGTCACAGATGTAGCCACGTCGATAGATAAAGAATCCAATATAGAACTGACCTCAAGACAATTTTTGATGCAACAGGTTTTTACCGCTTCATCAGATAATACAGCGTATTGCATAATGTGTGCCAATCCCAAATTTGATCTTAAGTCATTTATTTTATCTGACAACCACGACTTTTCATCCATATCTAGAACCAACATCTCCGATATGGACTTGAGAAGATCATCTAGAGTTATTCCTGCTTCGGCCAAAATATCGATATAACTTCCGTGTGAATCGTCACCACGACGTATGAGTGCTGCCTTTACACAGTCTCTAACGGAACGTGCCATTGCAATTCCTAACGGCGTACCTGTTCCAGCGTATTCCTCTCTATTATTCCCTATGGGAGAAACGATCGCAACAGCGTCTGAGGTTGTTCCCGTATCTCTGTAACCTAACGAATTCAATGCTGCGGTCTTTGCCTCGGTCATAGCTATTAAAATATTTACTTTTGCAGTCTGGGTCATCGGTAAATATGACACCCCAATTATGTTTATGGTGCCTGCATGCAAAATACGATTTCTTTCGCGGGACAACTTAGATCTTCTGTCCCAGTCCCTAAGTATTTCTCCAGCTATCACTTGATTGCTTAATCCGGCTGTAACAGCAGCAAACGCTTCCGCTCCAGAAAATTCGGTCGTTCGGGTACTAAAAACATAACGAACCTCGGCCGCAGTCATAAATCCTACCGAATTAGAAGGAAGTCCGATACCTTCGCATACCTGTTCCGCATGCTGTCTTGGATCATCGGACGAATAGTTCTTCGGAACTTCCATAATAAATAGACTGTCAGTGATTATGTTCCCTCCGTTGTATACTGCAGAGCTAAGAACTTCCATCTTCTCTTTGAAACGTAATATGGCTACATCGTAACCTTCGTAGCTCACTATCTCACAGTCTGGTACATTCATAATATCAGCCCCGATATCCACTCAATGCCTTTAATTAACAGATCTTCAGCAAATATTTGTACATGAATACCTACGAACATGAAAATTGGAGCAGTTACAATTAGTATGAACAATATTGAAGATAATTCAATAAGATCTAGGCATCTTCTGACATCGTCCTGATTTGGAAGAGGTCTTTTTGCGTTCATAAAATAATCCCCTTTCTTTTCCATACTGATATCGAGTGCACCGGCGGTCGCTGTCATAGGCCATCCGCTGTTGGGACTAGATGTCACATCGTTCTCTATTGATGCTATGCTCAAAGCGTTACGCCAATTTAATCCGAGCAACATCGCACCCAAAGCAATGAACAACACCGATACCCTTGAGGTCATAAACCCTAGTACATCGTCCCACCTTGCAGGAAAATGACCCAGATTCTTATATTTTTCGTTTTTGTAACCCCACATAGCATCCATTAGATTAGTGCACCTAAACATGAAGGCTCCCGGTATTCCCAGAAGCCCCGTATAAAAATTAGGTGTGCAAACGCTGTCCGCAAAGTTCTCAGAAATAGTTTCACAGCATGAAGATGCTATGTGCTCAGCATCCATTCCTTTTGTATCGCGGCTCACAATCATTTGAACTTTGTCAGCTGCATCTTCTATTTTTCCTTCTTCAAGGTCTTTACATATTGGTTCACAATGCTTTCTAAAAGAAAATATTGCAAAAGATACTTTAAGAATTATCGCTGAAATAATAATCCAAAGTATCTCTCCGTATGGATCTGGCACGTATGTGTGTATGCATGCTGTGATCAACAACGCTAAACCTCCAAAAAGAAGTAACACGAACACATACGAAATAAATCCCATGGCCGTAACCCATATTCCCTGCCTCTTCTTAAGGCGACGATCAATCCATCCCAGAACGTTTCCCATCCACCTAAGAGGATGAAAACGATTAGGAAGTTCACCTATGAAACGGTCTATCAATATAGCCAGGAGAATTATTATCAATGCGTCTGCCCAGAGCGGCATATACTCACCTTAATGATTTTACGACGGATTCCGCTGCTTCTATGAACCGGTCGTTGCGCTCACGATCTTTTACGCTATATCTGACAAACCACTCGTAAGGGCTGCCAAATGATGCACAATCACGAAGAGATATGCCGTTCTTCTGCATAGCAGTATTCACCTCGGACGCCTTAATATTTAGATGCCTCATATTTCTAAAATAAAAGAAGGAATCGGAAACGTCTCCAGTGGAGAAACCTATCTCGGACAGCTTACGGTTCATGTTCACAGATTCCTCTGCCATCAATTTTGCAGCACGTTTAACGTGGTCCATTCTCTCTCCGATTAGTGTATTTGCAATACTTTGTTCAGCATGCCCTACGTTCCAGGTCATCCTGACCTTTTCCATCTCAGCTATAGTGTCAGATGATCCAAAACCAAATCCTATGCGTATCCCCGGGATCGCAAATGACTTTGTAAGCGAACCAGCAATTACCAAGTTAGGAAATTCGTTTACATAACGAACACATGATATATCTTCATGGCCAGGAACAAGTTCAAGAAGTGTTTCATCAAGAAACAACATAGTTCCGCTGTCAAGACATTCTTTTGCGATAGATAGAATCTTTTCTCGGGGCTCTATTCTACCAGTAGGATTATTTGGATTACAAATGTATACAGCTTTTACATCTGGAATGTATCTACTAAGCTCGGAAGTGTCAATCCTAAAATTATTTTTCTCCGAGAGTTCTAATCTCTTTACATCTGCACCAGCGATATGACATTGATGTCCGTATTCGGCGAAAGAAGGATTAGGAATAACTGCCGTTTCACCAGGAGAAATGAACGTATTGGGAAAATTTCTGATTATATCGGAAGAACCAGCCCCCACGGTTATGTTCTCTGCCTTGACTCCGTAAACCCGGGAAATCGTTTCTTTTAAATCAGAACACGAATCGTCCGGATAATGCCAGACTTCCGTACCTGCAGCCGCCAACAATTCAGATATATCATCTGGAGGACCAAGGGGATTCAAATTATGACTGTAATCTTCGATGCTCTCAAGTTTCCACCCCTGACCGCCATGAATGGTCTTAGGTAATGCCATCAATTCTTTACGGGAGAATTTATCTGGATTGAACATCGCCTTTGGTATCCCTTGTTGCAGATATAATGATATGGATTATTCATCCCGCCATATTGATTCGGAGACTTATAGATGCATAGATAACAATTCATAATCGTTGTACAATCACCCCTAACAATGAACAATGTAATCGAGGTAAAAAACCTCGTCAGAGAGTTCTCTACTCGCGGCCGCCCAAATAAAATAGCCGTCGGTGGAATATCCTTTGAAATCAAAGCCGGAGAGATCTTTGGACTTCTTGGACCTAACGGTGCTGGAAAGACCACCACGATAAAGATGCTTTCAACACTCTTACTTCCGACATCCGGAAATATAAACGTACTAGGTTACGATGCTACTGAAGATCGTACTATTATAGAACTTAGACAGCGGATCAACGTTGTCAGCGGAGGAGAACGTGGGCTTTATTATCGTCTCTCTGCAAAACAGAACCTTCAGTTCTTTTCAGACCTTTATGGTATTTCGAAACAGGAACAAGACATCCTGTGCCCAAAACTCTTAGATATGGTCGGATTATCAGATGTCTCCAATACCAGAGTAGAAAATTTCTCACGTGGTATGAAGCAGAGACTTCACATAGCCAGGGCCTTAGTTAACGACCCCGAAATATTGTTTATGGATGAACCTACTATCGGTCTAGACCCAGAGATATCAAGAAGTATTCGAAAACTAATAAGAGATCTTTCAAACTCTGGAAAAACGATAATTCTAACAACTCATTACATGTATGAGGCGGAAGAACTCTGTGACCGAATGGTGATTCTTTCTCATGGTAAAGTAGTTGGACGCGGAACAGTGGGTGAAATAAAAGATGTTGTTTCCGACTCATCTGTCGTACATATCGTTACAGATCGTGACCCGTCCGAGGCAGTTGAATATTTGAATTCTAACCCCGACATTACTGGATTGTCCGTAAGTATTGTCGGTGGAAGATTCGATACCAGATTCTCATCAGTTTCAGGCGAACTAAATGTTCATGATCACGAAAATGTATTCCGACCCCATGGTATTAGAACGATAGGCCTTGATGAACCCACTCTGGAAGATGCATACATAAGGCTCACCAGTGGAGACGAATGATGAATCTAAGGGCGATATCTGCAGGATTCAAACAACAGGCGATTCAATTCCTCGCCGATCCTCAGTGGATAATCCCCAGTTTGATCTCTCCGTTTCTCATGACTATGGTGATGATATTCCTTAGCTCAGGAGGTACGACAATCGAAGGCCCAGTGGTTCTTCAGGCTGTACTTGGTGGCGGTGTTCTTGGAATGTGGGCCAGTTCTTTGTTTTCTTCAAGTTCTAGCGTATCATTCGATAGAATAAACGGAACTTTCGAGCCCATGATCGGCTCTGGCACAAGGATAATCTATGTTCTGATAGGAAGGTCACTTTGGAGCACTTTTATCGGTCTGCTTAATGCATTTATTGTATTCTTTATAGCTGAATTGATGTTCGGTGCAGGAATGCATGTAGAAAATCCGATGTTGTTCTTTTTGACACTTTTGATGGCTATGTTATCGCTCTCGTCGGTCGGTCTTCTAATATCGTCCCTATTTGTTCTTACCCGAAAAGGAGGCACAATATCATCCATTCTTGAATATCCTCTATACGTGCTTAGTGGAGCCTTGATACCCATATCATGGCTTCCAGGATGGATGCAATCTATCTCAGTCACACTTGCCCCAACTTGGGGCGTTGATGCTATAAAATATTCTGCTCTGACCGATCACACAGGAATACTCGGAGTATCATTCGCAACGGATATCTTTATGTGCCTGGCACTTTCCATAATTCTGATATTGTTATCTTATGTGGTAATGCTTTATGTAGAACGCAAAGTCCTGAGGGACGGTACTGCGACGAGGTATTAACATGGGCAACATCATCAACATTATGGTTTCTTCCGCAAAGAATGATTTTCTTTCAAAATTTGCCATAGTGCATCCATTGACCAGACTTCTAGTTATTATGCTCACCAACCTGTTTAGCATGTATTTCTTCTTTCTTCTGGCAGGGTATGTAGGTAATCCTGACGTGACTCCCGAATATGTCATAATTGGAAATGTGGTGCAGAGTGTGGCCACATCCACACTGTATTCTACATCAAATATCTCAAGAACAGAAAAACACACTGGCACTTTAGAACCTATTCTTTCTTCACCTGCCAAACTGTTCCATGTTTTCTTAGGTAAATCTGCATTCGGCATCACAATGGGATTTGTTTCCGTTATAGTATCTCTCACTTATGCCGTCCTCTTGTTCGGCGTGGATTTCGGATCGGCGAACTTGGGTGCTATTGCCGTTGTAACTGTGCTTACCTGTCTTTCTCTTGCAGGGATGGGGTTGGCCATAGGTGGTATCGGGATATATCTTAGAACGGCATCGATACTCGCTAGCTTCTTCGGATACATCGGACTATTGATATGCGGCGTTAATTTCCCAATAACTTATCTGCCAAGCTGGTTACAGATATTCTCTTACGGTATGCCCCTTACATACGCAGTAGAAGCAACTAGGATGGCCGTCGGCGGCGCTACACTTTCCATGATGGCTAATCCACTAATGATCATGGTCTCCCTAGGTGCGTTATATCTCGTCATATCGTGGTTCATGTTCAGATTCTTTGAAAATATATCAAGAAAGAACGGCAAAACAGATTCCTTCTGAAGATAATTAATAACTGATCATACATTTCGCGTATCATGGCAATACTTTCAGACATGGATATCGCCCATGGACTTAGCACCGGCTACCTTGGGATAAGCAATTTTTCTGAGAAAGGATTAACTCCTAACGGTTACGATTTAAGGATCTCCGAAATATCTATTCGCGGTATTCCAGATATTAAGACTGATGGGACCATAACGATACCTCCTCGAACCATGTTCTACGTATCTACTTTAGAAAGAGTACGTCTGCCTGCAGGTCTTTGTGCACAACTTTGGTTGAGGACCACATGGATCAGAAAAGGTATTATCGGTGCATTCGGAAAGATCGATGCAGGTTTCGAAGGAACTCTTACGTTAGGAGCTTACAACGCTACGGATGATCCAATAGAACTCCCGATTGGAGAAAGATTTTGCCAGATGATCTTCGAAACGCTTTCTTCAGATTCCAAGAAGGACTATGCGAAGAGAAGTGGCAACTACCAGGGACAGACAGGAATTACGTTAGACCCAGTAAAGAAAAATTAATCTTTCACTATGTCAAAAACATAAACGCTCATCGACAAAGAGTACGACTTAAGTTCCCAAGTCCTGGCTATATGCATTTTGTACCCTAAAGAAGACATTCTTTTTTCTATCCCAAGTAAAAAATCTTCCAGGTCTGCCCTTTCGAGTACTTTATGCATATGGATCACTGCACCTGTTTTAGCGGATTCCATTGCCGAATCAAGGAACTCGTCCGATGATTGTGGCAGATTCATAATTATCCTATCCGCTTTAGGCAGTTGTTTAACAACTTCACGTGCATCTCCAGTTATCGGCACTATGTTCTTTATGTGGTTCATTTCTATGCTCAGATTTGTGAACCTCTCGACCTCTGGGTTGAGATCTATAGCGTATATCACTTTAGGATGTGCCAGTTTAGAAATTACAATAGGGAACGGAGCTACGCCTGCAAACATATCTATCACAGTCTCCCCTTTTTTTACTGCCAGTGCGATCCTTGCCCTTTCACTGGCCAACCTAGGATTAAAATAAACTAAGGATGGATCAACAGCTATTCTGACTCCGAACTCTTTGTGCACAGTTTCCGATGTTCCAGTTCCCGAGATCCGTTCCAATTTACGAACTCTGAACTCTCCTTTGACACCAGAATCCAACATAACCACACGAATGCATGGTGTTGCTTCTATCATAGCATCCCCTATTTTTTCCTTGTATGGGATGAGTACATCTGCGATCTTAATCAAAGCAACGTCGCCTATAAGATCGTAAGAACGCGGAAGTTCTTCGTTCAACCAATCCGGAAAATCTAGGAACACTTTATAGTCCATCGAACGGACCTCTAATTCTTCCGCCTCTAATTCTTCCGTTTCATATCCTTCAAAAGAATTGCACAAAACCGGTATCTCCAGATATTCACCGTCAACACGAATCTTATGTCGAATATCTAGAAGACCTGAGTTCACAAGGCGGGATCTTAATTCTTCGCCGTCCTTCTTAAGGATCCTTATACATCGAGGCATATTCACTCATCTTTGATTATCTCTTCTGGGGCACCTGCAAAGCGCACAAGAGCGAAGGCTTCCATGAAGTGTAGATCTCCTGGTAACACAAGAGTGCTGAGCGGTGACCCTACATCCATATTCAAAAGATCCTTTGGATATCCAGCAGTTAACTTTTCCTCTGGAGAGCCGAGCTTTGATGCCACACATAATACAGTCTCATCATCAATGAGGCCTCCGCCCCATTCTTCCTCGCCTTTCAAGAGCCATTCTATCGCTTCGTGAGCGGTCATATACCTTTCTTCGGATTCACGTATATCCAGAAGGAGCATTGTGTGCAGTCCTCGCTTCTTATTCTCCAATATGTGGTCGTACGGAGACCTAGGATGATAATTCATCTCAAATAACGGTAATGTTACAGTACGGCCGAACTTATACGGCTGTAGACCTAATGCAGACGGGCATGCGGTAAATACCGAAACACCATAGAATATTCGTATAGGTATTCCAGCTTCTTCGGCCTGTATCCTAAGATCCACGTGGGTCGTAGCCAACATGGTATCCCCTGCAGTAACAAACCCGACCCTCATTTTCTTTGCATCTTCTATGATGTTATCTTCAGCTTCCACTTGGGCACGATAAAGAATATCGATGTGCTTTCCTAACGCCTCTTCGAGTTCATCTATACCTGTATCAATTAAGTTGGAAGTATAGAATTCGGCGTAGATCTTATCACACTCTTTTAGAGCTTTTAGAGCCTGTACGGTCATACCGTCAGTACCGCTCAGACCGAGGCCCACGAATACCAGTTCAGAAGTCATCGTCCCTGCATTACACTTAATTGATTAAACTATTCCTTAAAAAATGAAAAACTCCCCGGCAAATACCGGGGAAAATAGTTTTAATTCAAGGTACAAAGTGCGTCTACAGCCCAGCAACCCTTGCCTTCCTTGTCTACCATTACTGGATTTATTTCCAGTTCATGGATTTCCGGGTTCTCCAAGGATATTAGAGCTATTCTTCTGATTGCATTCTTGATAGCGTCTATATCAGAAGCTCCAGTGCCTCTGGCTCCTGAAAGAAGCTTGAAAGCCTTTGTGGACTCGATCATTGCATTCATCTGCTCCTCGGTCATAGTCGCATGGGCCTGAGATATTTCTCCGAATATCTCCACAAAAATACCTCCAAGACCAAAGGATACAATCGGACCGAACTGTTCGTCACGAATCATAGATAGAATGACCTCTTCACCAGAGACCATCTGTTGGATAGAAACACCGTCCAACCTTGCCTCGGGCTTAGCCTTCTTGCATGATGCCATTATCTTATCAAAAGCAGCTTTCGCCTCTTCATCGTTCTTAAC
>CAYYMA010000003.1:18887-26576 GCA_964472805.1 uncultured Methanomassiliicoccales archaeon
TAACCCATCTTAGAACTCTCTTTGGCCGCATCCTCTGCTGTCTTTACAGAAGCTTCTCCCGGGATCGGGATTCCATATGCCGTGAATATCTGCTTACCCTCGTTCTCGGTAAGAGCTTTCCTTTCTTCTTTCTTGGCAACTGCCAAGATCTTCTTGAAAGCTTCTCTTCCACCGGTTACGTTGGGCATTTTAAGCGGGGTCCTCTTAACTTCGTTGCGAACGGTAAATCCTCTGAGGATAGATAACGCACGTACCGCCCTGTCTGGAGTTGGGAACGACGGGATATTTCCTTCCCTTAGAATATCTAACGCTTTTTCACACTTGAATCCGCCTGCAAAACAAACCGTTGTAGGCACAGGTATTTCGTCCCTCATGTCCACCAGCATCTCTGCTACGGCTTCAAGATCTGCAAAGTCCAAAGGAGATCCCATTATTACGATTCCACCTACGCTCGGATCCTTTACGACAGCCTGGATGGCCGCCTTGAAATATTCTGATTTAGCGTCTCCCCTCACATCAATCGGGTTGGTTAAACCAGCTATGGTAGGTACGTTCTTAACAAGCTCTTTGTTGGTCTCTTCGGTAAGTTTAGCTGCGTTGATGTATTTTGCATCGTGTGCCGCGTCCGCGGACATAACTCCCAAGCCTCCGGCGTTGGTGATTATTGCTATACCATCTTTCTTCATAGGACTACATGTGCTCAACACACTTATGGCGTCGAAGAACTCGTCGGCGTCCATGGCCCTATGAATATTGAGTTTGTCAAATATAACGTCATAAACAGAATCGGCTCCTGCAAGGGAACCTGTGTGTGAGGATGCTGCGGCAGAACCAGCTTCGGTCCTTCCTGACTTGAAAGCCACAAGAGGCTTAGGATCCTTTAGACTTTCCAGTGCCTCGAGTAATTCTTTTCCATTGGTTACTCCCTCAACATACATTCCAATTACTTTTGTTTCAGGATCCTTGTTAAAGATCGGAACCATGTCAGCCTCATTCATATCACACTTGTTACCGTAGGTCACGAACTTGCTGATGCCTATCTTCTGACCGATGGCCCAATCTATGATCGACGATGCGAACGCTCCCGACTGTGACATCATGGACACATTTCCAATCCTAGGGAGGAATTGAGAAAATGTGGTATTAACTTTACCTTTTGGGTTCAACAGACCAAAACTGTTAGGGCCAAATATCCTTACGCCGAATTTCTTACCGGTTGCAATAAGCTCTTCTTCAAGTGCCTCGCCCGCAGGTCCGGCCTCTTTGAAACCTGCACTTAGGATGCTTGCATATTTTGTTCCGGCCTTTCCTACTTTTTCTATCTCGGCACTTACGAACTTCGCAGGAACTGCAATCACTGCAAGATCGACGGCTTTGCCGATCTCCTCGAAATCCTTGTATGCTTTTACTCCCTGTATAGTTCCGCCTTTCGGATTTACAGGGTATAGGTCTCCGTCAAATTTGGCACCGAGCATGTTCTTTAATAGCATTCCGCCGAGTTTCGTCTCGTCGGTGGACGCACCTATGATGGCCACCGACCTAGGACTGAGAAAGTCGCTCATAGAAGTATAGTAAAATTTTATCGTTCATAAAGATTACTATATTAATTGACGTAATGTACGATAAATAGTGCTATTTGTACGAAAATCGTAGGAAAATGAGCTTTTTTCTACAAAAACAGATATTTTTACGTCAAATGTAGTAATTTTTATTATACAACGACATTCAACGCAACTAAGTTTCGACGAAAAGTAAATATATGTCCTGCCAGCACGGCAGGACAGTTAAAGAGTTTGTTAACCTTCTAGATAAAGAAATATCACTCGCCGGCTCTACTTCCAAGTTTATTGTCCATTGCCATAAGAGCTCCGGGTGAATTGCCTGCAAGCTTTAACATATCAACTATGTCACGAGTGTTCTCTTCTTCTTCGACCTGCTCATCGATGAACCACTTAAGGAATGAAACCGTAGCGTAATCTTCCTCTTTGTTAGCCAAAGCGTAAATCTTATCGATAGATTCGGATACTTTTACCTCGTGTCCGAATGCTGCTTCCGCCGTACCTAGGAGAGTCGTCGGGACATTGCCAGGAGCCTCTATCGCCTTAAGAGTGGGTTCTGCACCTCTTCTCTGCACAAAGGCGATAAATTTCTCGGCATGGTCTATTTCTTCCTGGTATTGCAAGAAAAGCCAGCGGGCATATCCTCTGAAACCTTTTCCATCCATCTCATTGGACATTGCCAAGTAGAGGAATGCAGAGTAATATTCCATGTTTATTTGATCATCTATTGCTTTTACTACTTTTTCAGAAATCATATAAAACCTCAGTAAGTATATTGTTGGAGCATTATTTAATTACAATCTAATTACTATCTTAACAGAATTCTTTATAAACAGAAATACAATGATATAATAACCGGACTGGCGAAGGGGCGTGATTTGTGATCGTCATGTGCACGGATCGGCTAAGAGCGGCCCTGTACCTTAATTGGGAACTTGCGGGAGATGCGATGTGTCATCGTTACAATGACCGGAAGACAACGCAGGGTCCGAAACATACCCCCGGCGTAAGTCAGTGCTCCGAGACCGGCGTCATCGTCGGACTGTGAAAAAGTGTGTTAACGCCCGGGGGACACTTGTCCCCTCGGACGATAATTTTTCAAAGATACATACAGAGCTTCCGTAACCAATCTTCAGCTTCCTTTTGCCTTAAGAACATAGACTCTAGTTCTGCAAACTTCTTACCGTGCCTTTCCGACGATGGATCGAACCCTATCATAATATGACAAAGCTCATGGTACATCACATAGTCCACAACAAAATCAGGTATCTCTGTGTTATCCAACGCAGAAGATATTGAAACTACCTTCATTAGAACCGAACAGTATCCGACCTTGCGGACGTTCGGCTCTTTTGTCCATGATAAGAACAATGAAGTATCTCGTTCCACAAGACCCGTGTCTATGAGCCTTTGATACGAATGTTCAAGATCTTTGTGTTCACCCTGATGGGATCTAGTTAGATTCCTACTTCTTCTGAGAAATATCGGTTGCTTGTACTTTGCAAAGTCAGGTGCTGTGACCCACTTGCACATCTCTTCCGAGAAATCTGGGTCGCCCTTTGCACATATCCTTGTGAATAATGTCTTTGCAAGACCATCTATCACCTCAGGAGGTGCATCAGCAAGATAATCCGATACTTTGAAGTCAGCCCATTTGTATGAGCGTTGCCAACGGACCTTGAATTCTTTGAACGCTGTAAATTCCGCGTTCACTGTATCATATTTAAATTCCCGGCCCACATTCCTAAACCTTTCTTGGAGGCTAATATTTTCCATTCCATATTCTCCTTAGCCCTTTTACCAGGGCTTAATAGAACAATCGGGTAACAACCTCATATTAACGAAATTATACAGTTAGTAAACGTTCTAGATCAGTGGACAGATATTTTTATAATCATACTTTATAGGACGATTATGGAAGAAGATCCCAAACAGAGGGAAATAACAGAAAAAATACTAGCAGCGATAAAAAAAGAATATGGTTCCATACCATTGATCAATCAGGTCCTAGCAGAACGTCCAGACCTGTTCCTACCTGTAGCGAACCTTGGAAGAGCTGCGATCGAAGGTCGTGGCGTCATGGAAAAAAAGACAAGATATCTGTGTGCTTTGTCTGCGGCCTCAGCCGAGGGTGCAGAATATTGCATAAAAGTTCATGCAGAGCATGCAATACAAGAAGGTGCTACACGGGACGAGATCCTCGAGGCTATGGTGATCGGCTCGTATATGGCCCTTACAAGGTCCCAATCCTACGCTTTCAGAGAATATGCTAAGTTATTCAACGTAGAAACAGAGTAAGTAACAATAGTTAAGTACTAAGAATTTATTTATATATTCTAATAAAGTTAATGGATTGATTAAAATGGTAAAAATAACCCCAGAAGCAGAAAAGTTCATAGTAGAACTTTTGGATAAAAACAACAAGACCGGCTATGGAATTAAAGTTTATCTCTCGGGACACGGATGCTCCGGACCTCAATTCGGAATGTCTTTCCAAGAGAAAGAAGCAGAAGGTGACATAGTAGACACGTCTTCCGAAGCATTCAAGATATTCTATGACGAGGATACCGCAGAACCTTTGAAAGACTGTGTGATAGAGTTCGTAGATGACCCTAACTTCGGCACTGGTCTAACGATCCGCGACCCCAACGCAGCGAGCGGTTGCTCGTCCTGTAGCGGTTGTAATTAAACACTAAGGGGCGTCCAACGCCCCACTACTTATTTTTCTTTTAACGTTGGGACACTTTCGGACACCCCCTGGTCATCCTTTTATTCTCGCTTATCTTATTCTATGATAGAATGAACTATCTATCTCATCCCAGGATCGCTCCCGGAAAAATAGAAGAGCGAGAATACCAGGTATCTATGGCAAAGGGGTGCCTCAGCGGAAATACACTGATAATCCTGCCTACTGGCCTCGGTAAAACGGTCATAGCACTCTATGTAGCGGCATATGTACTAGAACGTGGAGAAAAGGTACTGATGGTCGCACCTACAAAACCTCTTACCGATCAGCACGGTACATTTTTTGAAGAAAATCTTATGTTAACTAAAGTTGGCGTTATAAACGGCAACACCAAACCAGAAATGCGTACAGTGATGATACGAGACTATGATCTGATCGTATCGACCCCACAGACCGTATCTAATGATCTGGAGAACGGACGGTACGACTTAGAAGATTTTGGTCTGATCATATATGATGAAGCTCATAGAGGCACTGGCAATTATGCATACGTCACCGTAGCAGAACACTGCGGAGATCATATTCTATCGATGGGAATGACTGCCTCCCCGGGAAGCGATCTTAACCGCATAGAAGAAATATGCAAAAATCTAAATTTTACTCGTATAGACGTTAGAGGAGATGACGACCCAGACGTGTCCCCTTATGTGTTTGACACTTATGTAAAACGAGTAGAGGTGAGCATGCCGAAGGACCTGATAGACATTATCTCACTTTTACAGGGTATGCTAGATCATTACGTCATAGAACTTACTAATCTCAGTCTTTTCAATTCTAATTGGCCTCCGTCTACCAAACATTTGTTGGTAGTCGGAGAAACATTGCAAAGAAGACTTGCAAGAGGGGAGAAAACCTCCATTGTGTTCCGAGGCCTCACTGTACAGGCGATATGCATCAAACTTTTACATGCAATAAGTCTTGCAGAGACACAAGGCATGAGTGCTCTTCGTTCGTATCTTCTAAAAATTGATTCTGACTCTAAAAAGGTAAGTGCCAGCAAAGGCACTAAAGAACTTGTGAACATGAAAGAATATAAGGACGTAGTCCAAATAACTATTAGTTCTCCAGTGGAACATCCAAAAATATCAAGGGTCATGAGCATCGTCAGCCGTGCATTGAATTCAACTGAAAATTCAAAGGTCATAGTATTTTCACAATATCGCGATACTTGCGACATGCTCGTAGAAAAACTGTCAACGATTCCTGCCGCCAGAGTGGGTAAACTTATCGGACAGTCTAAAGGAGGGCTAAAACAAAAAGAGCAGATCCAAATATTGGATGACTTTCACTCAGGTAAATGTAATGTGGTCGTATCTACATCCGTGGGCGAAGAGGGACTTGACATAGCCAGCACCAACTCGGTAGTGTTCTATGAACCCGTCCCATCGGAAATACGGACCATCCAAAGAAGAGGCCGTACCGGAAGAAAAAGTGACGGCGAAGTCTATGTACTGGTTGCAAAGGGGACCATTGACGAAGTGTTCGAAAGATCCAGCAAGAAGAAGGAAGAACTTATGCGTACTCGTCTAGATGGACTGAGCCGTACTTTGAAGAATCGTATTCCATCTAAAAAAGATAATGGGCAGACCCGATTGGTCGATTTTTGAAAACAATTAATAGTTTCTTCGATATAGGTGCTGTATGCTTTTCGCGGAACTCGCCGAGACGTTCGACCGTATAGAGGCCGAACCAAGCCGTCTTGCAATGACGTCCATACTCTCCGAGTTCCTTAAGGACGTGGATCCAAAGGAGATATCCAATGTGGTATTTCTAAGCCAAGGAAAGCTTCGTCCTGATTTTTATCCTCAGGTACTGGGTATGTCCGATAAACTTGTGATACGTGCACTATCTGCCACATCAGGAATGTCCGAACAAAAGGTAACGGAAGCTGTGATCAAAGAAGGAGATCCGGGTACAGCAGCCGAAGAACTTGTAAGAAATAAAAAACAGACGACCCTTTTCTCGGATCCCCTAACTCTGGAACGCGTAATAAAAAGTCTTACTGCGATTGAGAACGCGGAAGGTAGGGATTCACAAGATAAGAAGACAAAGATACTTTCCAATATGCTCCATGACTCAGAGCCTGTTGAGGCTAGATACCTTTGCCGTATCGTGACAGGAAGAATGCGGGTAGGTGCTGGGACTATGACAATATTGGATTCTCTTGCAGAAGCTTTTGGTAAGAAAGAGGATCGACCGGACCTTGAAAGGGCTTTCAACATCACCTGCGACCTGGGCCTTGTGGCCAGAACGATAGTGAACGAAGGTATGGACGCTATACGTGAAATAAAAGTAAACGTAGGGAATCCTCTTAAAGTCATGTTGGCCGAACGTCTGCGTACAATACCGGATGTTGTAGAGAAATTAGGCGGTAAATGTGCCATGGAATACAAATATGACGGAATCCGGGTGCAAGCACACATCACAAAGGGTTCGGTCAAACTTTATTCAAGAAAACTTGAAGACCTTACTTCAAACTTTCCAGATATAGCGAAGTCACTAAGAGAGCGTTGTAAGGTCGACGAAGCGATAGTTGAAGGCGAATGTGTAGCCATAGATTTAGAAACAGGCAATATGTTGCCTTTCCAGGAAGTCACTCATCGCAGGAAAAAACACGGTATGCTAGAAGCTGTGGAAGAATACCCAGTACGTATATTCTTGTTCGATATGCTTTACCTTGACAGAAAGGATATGACATCCAAACCTTACTTGGAGAGACGCTCTTCCATAGAGAAGAATTTCGACATATCTGAAAATGTCCAAATGACCACTATGAGAATAGTGTCTTCACCAGAAGAAGGACAGAAGTTCTTCGATGAAGCTATATCGGCCAGATGCGAAGGCATAATGGCCAAATCGATATCTGATGACTCGGTATACAGAGCGGGATCCAGAGGTTTTCTCTGGATAAAATATAAGAGAGATTATCAGCAAGCACTTGTAGACACTTTCGATCTTGCCGTGGTTGGTGCATTCTACGGAATGGGAAAAAGAGCCGGAAAATATGGTGCACTCCTTATGGCCGCGTATGATCAAGACAGTGACAGGTTCGGGACCGCGTGTAAATTAGGTACAGGGTTCGACGATGAATTTTTAGAAAAACTGCCAGAAATGCTTGAAGTACATAAGAGCCAAGATAAACCTTTATCAGTAGATGCACAAATGATCCCCAATGTATGGTTCGAGCCTTCGGTTGTACTTGAGGTCACCGGAGCAGAAATCAGTATAAGTCCGATACACACCGCCGCAATGGGATATGCCAAAGACGATTCCGGCCTAGGAATAAGATTTCCTAGGTTCACTGGGAGAGTCAGGAACGACAAAAATGCGACCGAATGTACCACATACTCAGAAATGGGCGATATGTACGCACTACAAGAACGG
>CAYYMA010000004.1:0-23252 GCA_964472805.1 uncultured Methanomassiliicoccales archaeon
CGACGGCCTACCTATTCCCGCATCTACGATTATGGGTAGATCTATTTCGTCCACCAATATCTTTATAAAATCCCTTGTAAGAAGACCTTTGTTACTTCCTATCGGTGCCCCCAATGGCATTATAGCGTCTGCTCCAGCTTCTTCCATGTCTCTGGCTGCGGATAGATCTGGCATCATGTAAGGCATCACAATGAAATCTTTAGCTTTTAGTTTCGCTACCGCTTTGGTGGTTTCAGCATTATCTGGTAGAAGGTATTTCGAATCGCGAATTATTTCTATTTTGATAAAATCTCCGCATCCTAGTTCTCTGGCCAGTTCGGCTATCCTTACGGCTTCGTCAGCGTTCCTGGCACCAGATGTATTAGGTAATAGGACGATTCCTTCCGGCATGTAATCTAGGATGTTTTCCATGCCTCCTATATTCGCTCTTCTGACTGCCAGTGTAGCCATTTCTACGCCACCGTTCTCTATCACGGTTTTCGTCATATCAAGGCTGAATTTTCCTGAACCCAGAATAAATCTGGACTTGAATTTATGCCCTCCGATGTCCAAAAGATCAGTTTTCAATTTTTTCATCTTCCATTCCGTATATCAATCTTAGAATTAAGTTTGCCTGATGTCCAGCGCATATGATGACGCGAGGAGCATGCATGTCATCTGTCTCAGAAGTACCGTCTCCGCATACATACAATTTATTGAACCTATGTTCTGTTATTATTGTGTTAGGGGATCCAAATCCTGATATACCAGTACCTGAAACTACGTATGTTTCAGGCATTTTTGTTAATACAGTATCAACTAACATTGCTTTGGATTCAGCTGAATCTAGAGCTTCACAAATAATGTCGCATCCTTTGAAAACTTCTGAAATGTTATTTTCTGTTAAGCGAACATCATGAAGTTCAGGTTTTAGATTTGGATCTATCTTTTTCAATATATCTGAACATGCATAGGTTTTCTTTTTTCCAATGTGTTCTATAAAATATATCTGACGATTGAGATTCGATTCAACAACAATGTCAAAATCTACAAGAACCAGATTATTGATTCCTGAACGTACGAGCATCATTGCAACGTTAGATCCAAGTCCGCCGAGTCCCGCTATACCGATTTTCAAATCATCCGCCTCCAACGAAGCTGACTATTTCCATCGAATCTGTATTTTTTAAAATTACTTCTTCGAATGTTTTTCGAGGAGAAATTTTGCCGTTAAGCTCTACTGCGACCCTAGAGGGGTCATATCCCGATGATAAAAGAAAATCCTTTAATGAAGTCTCGATCGAAATCTCAATTCTTTTTCCATTGACAATCATCGATAATCAGCAACTGTTCTTTCTACATAGAATATCTTTGTTTATTCGGGCGCTGGAATATGCGGTCTGACCTTCAATATAGAGTCTCTGAGGTCATGTGCAGCTTTTTTGATATCTTTTTGAGCAACTACTGCAGATATAATGGCAACAGCATCAGCTCCGACACGAATAACATCTTTGACGTTCCCTAGATTTATTCCGCCGATGGCTACCAACGGAATGTCTGGTACAGCTTTACGTATTTTTATTATGATATCTAAACCCAATCCGTCTCCGGCGTCTTTTTTAGTATGCGTGTTAAATATCGATCCCACGGCGATATAGTCTGCTCCACCTTCATATGCTTCAACGGCCTCTTTTTCTGTTGAAACGGATATTCCAATTATTTTTTCATCACCCATGATTCGTCTGGCATCTTCTAAAGGAATGTCATCCTGGCCCAAGTGTACTCCGTCAGCATCAGACGCCATAGCAATATCGATCCTATCGTTGACGATAAAAATTCTATTCATTCTATTTGCGATATTCTGTATCTCTTTCGCTTGTGCCAAAATCTTAAAATCGGAAACATTTTTCATCCTAAGCTGTACGATCTCTGCACCACCTTCGTATGCAAGCTTCGCTACTTCTGAGTCTGTTTTTCCGTTAGAAAGTGATGAATCGGTGATAACATACAGATCTAGCATGGTGTATCATATCTACATAGGGTTTAATTTAATTGTTTAAAGACGACGTGTTTACACACGCATCGTAGAAAAAATAATTGTTAGCGGGCCGAAGCCCGCATTGAAGTTTAGAAGACGCAGCGTTTGCTGAGTTCGCACGGCATATACATCGGACGGACGGGCATGCCTTCGGTCTCTTCGATTATACGGTCTATCAGTTCATCGACGGTCATTTCAACGTCCTTGTTTTCCGATCTAACGTATACTCTCAGCGTAAGGGATTCAATCTCTTTTTCGCCGATGACCGCTGCATAAGAACACCAGTCCTGTTTTGATAGACGAACTTTCTTACCGACAGTAGCGTTCGTTTCATCAACGGAAACGCGTATTCCGGTACTTCGTATCTTTTCGGCAAGTGCCAATGTCATTTCTACACAGTCTTCGTTCTTAGACATAAGCCTAACTTGTTCTGGTGTGATCCAAACAGGTAGATATCCTGGAATTCCAGTCTGTTCAAGAGCGACGGCGGTATCTAATAGTGCATACATCCACCTTTCAATGGAGCCGATGACCGCACAGTGCAATATTACGGGATACTGTTTCTCGCCATTCTCGTCTGAATATTGAATGCCGAACCTTTGTGCGTTACCTACATCGATCTGTACTGTTCCGATTTCTCTAGGTCTCTTCATTTGGTCCAGCATGTGGTATTCGATGTTGACGGTCCAGTAATAGTTGATTCCTTCAGGATAAATGTGTATAAGTGCATCTCTGCCGTGTTCGTTGCACAGTTTTAGAATAAGATCTTTGTTATCTTCGAAGGCCTGTCTTGACGAGAAATTGACAAGCATGTCATACTCTCTGCCGATATTCTCGATTTCGTCATAGATCTTACCGTCGAGCAGACAGAAATTATCCTGTGCTTCTGGAATGTCTTTACACATTACGTGGAAATCAGGCATGTTGAGCCTTCTGGTCCTGAAGCAGAGCATAGTCTCTCCAGATTGTTCCATCCTGTATGCGTCTGCAACTTCGAACGCTCCGAATGGCATGTTCTTGTAGCTGATGTTCCAGTTGCGGATCATTGCGAACTGTTGGTGGCATGCAGCATATCTAAGAATAAATTTTCTTTTTCCCGTATCTACGGAATAAAGTCTGTCTCCGAAAAGATCTGCATGTTCTTTCACAGCAGGTTCGTCCAGTGAGAACATGTTCGTGCCTTTGATATTATAAACGCCGAATCCAGAATCATTAACGATCTCGGTGGCATAATCAGCGATAAGATCGAACATCATAGCGCCGTGAGGTGCAAGGCTCATGTGACCGGCATCCGACATGGATTCCCATTGAATACCGAATTTCTTGCAAAGTCTAAGATAATCTGGTTCTTTGATCGCAGGAGCTTCTTTTCCTAAGGCCTCTTTATCGATCATGTATCTGATGCAGTCCGAGGTGGCCTTGTATTTATCAATGGGCACTTCGTTCCCGTCAGGTTTTAGGATAAAATAAGTATCCTTTCCTACAGGGACCGCAGCCTTTGCGGATTTGCCGGTAATGTCTCTGGAAAGCTCCGATAACGGATGCCCTTTACATTTGATGTTAAAGGACTTATACCATCCGAAGGGTGCTCTTACGACCTCGGTACCGTCGGCAGCAATCATCTTTTCCATCATGTTCAGCAATTGAATGCTGGTTTTCGGTTTTGCCAGATCTTTGCTCAGATGTGCATATGGATATAGCATGACCCTTTCTGCTCCGACCTTCTCTTTTGTTGAGAGAATATCTTTAGCAGCTTCGGTCGCGACGTCCTGAACGGCGTCTTCATCACTGCTTTCAACAGTGATGAATGCAACGAGTACCTCTTCCATTTCGCCATTGTGAAGTTCGTCGGGAATTTCCTCGGCGACCTTAGTCTTTTCCTTAGCTTCGAACTGCATTGAGTCCGCGTGAATATACAGTGCCTTCATTGGACCATGTCCTTTACAGCCCGTCCCATAGAAAGGGCGGTGCTTACTAAAGGTGAATAAGGGGAATCATATTAAAAACGTTTGAGCACACTTTCACAACATGTTTTAATAAAAGCTGTACAATCGTCCTCTTAATATGGCGGCAGGAAAGAAGCAGAAAAGGGACATAGAGCCAATAATGGCAATCAGCGTAGTAGTTTTTCTTTTAGCTGCTGTCGCGGTCCTCTCAGTATTTGTTTACGACAATTATGTTTCTGCTGATGAAGAAGCTGTTATCGGACCAGGTTCAAAAGTTACAGTTGATTATACCGGATCTCTTTACAACTTCTATTATGAAGATGAAGCTTTGATATTCGATACCAGTGTGAAAGATCATGCTGAAAATGAAGAATACAAGACCATCGGTGGTTTCAGCAGAACTTCGTTCTCTCCCTTGTCCGTCACTCCTGGAAGTGGCGGGGCGTTGACATTATTTGAAAATGCTATAATAGGTCATAAGATTGGAGATAAAATAGAAGTTGAGATACCTCGCGGCGAAGGTTACAAGTCGAAGAATAAGTCGATCTCTAACACTTTCACAGTAGGATTAGTACAATATTTCGATGTTAACGATTTTGAAAAGATGTATGATCTCAAAATCGTTAACGGAGTGGCATCGATTGAATTCGAGACCATCTATGGATGGGACGCCACGGCGATATATGATACGGTAATGAATAAGGTGAAGGTTACAAACAATCCTGTTGATGCTGAATACACACTCAAATCAAATGCATTGAACGATGGTGCCAATGCAAAGTTAACGGTCTCCAATACTGGTGCTGAGTTAGAGTGCATTCTCAGTGTTGTAGACAACGTGGGCGGATACATGGTCTGGGTCGACCTAGGCTATGACAAGTTCTACATATACGAGGACGACGGGACGAATCTCAAAATAACTGAAGATCCTGCAACCGAAGTTACGATATATTTCGTCATAACCATAAAGACGATAGAGTAAACCTTTTAATTTTATAAATTAAAGATTAAAATATTGTTTCTATTTTCTTTAGGACATCCATAGGATTTTTTCCGAATACTCTGATAAGTTTCTCTTTCTTATCATATGGGTCTAATATTACATCTGGAACTTTACCGATAATTTTTACGACGTCGTCCATCAAGGCTTCGATCGTATTGTTGGTTCTACGATTGAACCTACCCATGATGAATCCCAGTTCCTCCATTATATCTGCCGTGTCGCTGCTGTACTTAAGGCTTATAACGCATCGCATGTCCGGATCGTATTTCATCGCGTTCAGTATCACAAAAGAAAGATGTTCAGCGACACCCAACTTAGCAGGACCTTTCTTTTTTATTATGCCTTTACGGACAATGATGCGTCCTTTGATCGCAGCTATATCCTTTGGGCCCTTGGCGTTGGGTGCAGCATAAGCGATATTGATTCCACTATCAGAAACAAGTTCCGCTGGTAGATTCTCCACAATTCGTGTGGCTGCTTGTTCGACCTCGTCTAGAATGTTGGATACTGATGGTCCGTCCTCTAAGTACACTATAGGGTTCACTACATCGTCGCCCTTCCCTATTGCGTATTGAGTTCCGATAGACTTCTGTATAAGTGCTCTTGACTTCAGCACAGAAGTTGCCATATCCAAACCGTTCGCACAGTTGGCAGTAATGAATGATGATAATGTGCATCCACTCCCATGTCCTGATTTTTTGAGACGCGGATACTCGAACTTTGTGATATTTGAATTTAGATACAAATAGTCGGTAACATTTTTTGTATCCATATGTCCACCTTTTAGATAGACTGACGAGCCGCCTTTTCCGATTAATTCACATGCCATTGTAGCATCATATTCGTTGTTGATTTTAATCCCGGAAAGGACTTCCGCTTCGTATTTATTTGGAGTAATAAGTTCGCATAATGGCAATAGATATTTTTTGATGGCATCTGCAAGTCCTATCTCTGCTAGTGATCCTCCTACACCTGCAGTCAGAACAGGATCTACGATAAGCGGAAACTCGTGATCATCAAGTCTCTCTGCAACTATCTTGGTTATTTCTGGACTGTACAACATCCCAGTTTTTGCAGCGTTGATCTTACAATCGTTTAGAATGGAATCAAACTGAAGTTCTATCAGTTCTAATGGTAAAGGATGAATCTCTAATACGTCGTAGGTATTCTGTGCTGTTACGGCCGTTATTACGCAGGTGGCATGCACGTCCAATGCACCCATCGCCTTAACATCGGCCTGTATGCCTGCACCCCCTATCGAATCGGAGCCCGCGATGGTCATAGCAGTTCTCATTGCAGATATTATGTTCATCGGCGTATTAAACAAATTCTAATTTTATTGATGGGCTTTGTCAAAAGTGATTAATAAACCGACCAGGATTAGGTCTTGTGAAAGTATTCAGCACACATTTCGTATTAACTGGAAAATCGAGCTACAAAGACTTGGCTCCAGTGTTCCCAGACATTTTGAATATGTTGCTAGTTGAGATCGAGCAGCTCCCTGAAGAAGAAGAGATCATGCAGATGTATATCGAGCAGAATATGAGCGACCTTCTCAATGATAGGAAACCTGTGGGTTACAACCGCAAGGGCAAAGTAAGGATAATATTCCCGATCGAAAGCAAGGAATTCTACATTAAGAGTTACAACAAGGGCACGGATATCGTATCCATAGCAGAAAAAATCTCGGAGATACTCGACGCTGCTAAAATCAGCTACGACATCAATAACGACGACCGTATAGCCTTCGAGTGATCATCCCAATAGTTTGGTCCAACACTTTTCGTTGGATTGGAATTCTTCGGTAACGCGGTTCATTATATCGGTCACAGATTCCCTGGCGTTCACTATCTGGACGTCAACGGAGGACGGTGATGTACCTCCATATGAATTCCTGCGTTCTACGCACATTTCTATTGAAAGTACGGCATAAACATCTTCATCTATCTTATCACTGAACTGTTTCATCATTTCTAGAGGAACATCTTCAAGTTTCAGATTTTCTGCAATGCAATATTTAACGACGGAGCCTACGACCCCGTGGGCCTCTCTGAATGGAACGTCTTTAGTAACAAGATAATCTGCAAGGTCCGTGGCGTTGATGAACCCCTTATCCATGACGCCGAGCATCCTTTCTTTATTTACGGTCATTGTTGTGATCATATTGTACATCATGTCTACACAATCAGCAACGGTCTGCAACGAATCGATCAATGGACGTTTATCTTCCTGCATATCGCGATTATACGTTAATGGAAGTCCTTTGAGCATTGTTAATATTGAAACCAGCGAACCTATTGCGTAACTCGTCCTTCCGCGAATAAGTTCCGCAATATCAGGATTCTTTTTTTGCGGCATTATCGATGAACCTGTAGAATAACGGTCATCCATTTCGACGAACCCAAATTCCTGCGATGACCAAAGTACCAGTTCTTCTGATAAAGAAGAAAGATGGTTCGCTAACAACGCTGAACAGAACGCAAGCTCTGCTACAAAGTCGCGGTCACTGACAGAGTCCATCGAATTCTCCGTAGGTTTTTTGAATCCAAGGGATTCAGCAGTTATTTTCCTGTCTATCGGATATGTAGTGCCAGCTAAAGCTGCAGCACCAAGAGGACATTCGTTCAATCGATCATATGCATCCATAAAGCGTTCGGAGTCTCGACCAATCTTAAAAACATAAGCCATAAGATGATGTGCCAGAGTAACTGGTTGAGCGTGTTGAAGGTGAGTGAAACCTGGCATTATAGTGTCAGTATGATCTTCAGCGACTTCGATCAATCCGATCCTTAGACGTTCGTTCTTTTCTACTACTTCTATAATAGCATCTTTAAGGAACATTCTGAAATCTGTGGATACTTGATCGTTGCGACTTCTTCCGGTATGTAGTTTACCGCCAACAGGACCTATAATTTCTGTTAGTCTATGTTCAACACAAGTGTGTATATCTTCTAAAGATTCGTTGATCTCGAATTTTCCGTTCTCCATTTCCTGGATGATATCCTTTAATCCGTTGATTATCAAATCAGCATCGTCTTTTGATAGCACGTTACATTTTTTGAGCATCTTAACATGTGCCAGGGACCCCATGACATCGTAATACCCTAAAGCTACGTCTACATCCAAAGAGGAAGTAAACTTGAGTGTATCGTCGTCTATTCCTGTGTCGAAACGACCTGACCAAAGTGCTTTTTGTGACATATGTTCACTTCTTTGCATTCTTTCTGCGAACGCTGGCAGCAGTCTTGCCAGGCAATCCCCAACAATAGATGAATCCTATTGCAGATGTGTGGTCGAAAGTATCTCCGTCAGAGTAAGTTGAAAGGCCAACATCGTACAGCGAGTTCACGGACTTTCTTCCTACGACGGTGCAATTTCCTTTGTATAACTTAACACGAACAGTTCCGGTAACAACGTCTTGAGTATGGTCCACGAACGCCATTAGTGCAGGGCGTAGAGTGTCTAACCACAACCCATCGTAAATTATCTGACTGATCTTCTGTTCGATAGAACGTTTGAACTCTATCGTGTCCCTGGAAAGAACAAGTCCTTCTAAGGCTCGGTGTGCTGCAATTAACGTTATCGCAGCAGGACATTCGTATGTCTCTCTACTCTTGATGCCGATCAAACGGTCTTCGACGTGATCGATGCGACCGACGCCATGGTTTCCCGCAATCTTTTCCAAGGTCTCAACAAGTTCGACCCCTTTCATAGCCTTACCATTGAGTGATACTGGAACACCGTTCTCAAAGCCGATTTCAACGTATTCTGGTGTGTTGGGGGCTTTTTCAGGGTCCACGGTGTTCTGCCATACACCAGCAGGTGGTTCTGCCCATGGATCTTCTAAGGCTCCACATTCACAAGAGGATCCCCAAAGGTTCTCATCACGTGAATACGGACTTTCTTTTTTTACAATAATTTCAATACCATGTTCTTTAGCGTACTCTATTTCTTGTTCACGGGTGACCGGGAATTCCCTCATTGGTGCAATGACCTTTAAATCAGGATTTAAAGCAACAATACCAACATCGAAGCGTACCTGGTCATTTCCCTTTGCGGTGCAACCATGGGCTATGTACTTGGCGCCTTCTCGTTCAGCGACTTCTACAAGTTTCTTGACCATCAGCGGCCTAGCGACTGCCGTGCTCAGAGGATAGACATTCTGATAGAGTGCATTAGATTTTAGTGCGGCCCAAGCGTACTCATTTATGAATTCGTCTTTTGCATCAACGAGTTCTGCCTTGAGGGCTCCGTTCCTCAATGCGCGGGCGATAATGTCATCATCACTAGGGGGCTGACCGACGTCGATAGATACTGCTATCACGTCAAGATCATATTCTTCCTGTATCCAGCGGATTGCTACTGACGTATCTAATCCGCCAGAGTATGCAAGAACTACTTTGTCCCTGACGCCATTTTTTCCTTTTTCGGAGCTAACTTCACTAACCATGATATCGTCTGCTCGATTGCCTTTTTTATTTATATTACTGTGGTCGTTTTTGAATATAAAACTTAAACTTTTTACAGCAGAAGAAATAGATATGCTTACAATGATGTCGTTTATGGCATCTTTTTGACATCCAGGATATTCGATTATAACGTTCCGTTAGCGCCAAACTGTCACTTTACTGACGATATAAACAACATGTGTCTCAAAATAAACAATATCTTTTTAAGAACGATATTCTTTATACAATCGTATTAAAAAATAGAGGGTAGACTTTGAAAAATATAGGTATTATTGGGGGCACCGGCTACACAGGAGGGGAACTAGCGCGTATACTGTCTACGCACCCGGAGATAAACATCAAAGCGATGACATCTCGTCAGAACGCAGGTACAAGAGTAAGTGATCTACAACCCAATTTGAAAGGATATGTTGACATAGAGTTCACCGAATCCATTCCCGATTCGGCCGATTTAGATTTGGTGTTCACCGCTACCCCCCACGGAGCATCTATGAAGTTCGTTCCGGAACTCGTTGAACGTGGTATCAAGACGATAGACCTTTCTGGAGATTATAGGTTTCACGATTCTGCACTATACGAGAAATGGTACGGATACGAGCATACGGACGTAGGAAATCTTCCGAAGGCCGTGTACGGACTCCCAGAGTTCTATCGTAATGAGATATCAAAAGCATCTTTGGTCTCAAACCCTGGATGTTATGCTACGTCGGCGATACTGGCATTGGCACCTTTAGTGCGCAGCGGACTAACTGAAGGTTCCATATATGTAGATGGAAAGAGCGGTACTTCTGGTGCTGGCATTAAGCCATCTCCTCGTTTACATCATGCTAATTGTGGCGAATCTGTTATACCTTATAGCATCGGTACTCATCGTCACACGCCAGAGATCGAGATGATAGTAGGTGACATCGCATCCAAAGAAACTGACGTATTATTTGTTCCGCATCTTGTACCTATAGTGCGTGGAATCATTTCGTCATGCTATTTTCATCTGACAAAAGACGTAGGACAGGATGAATTAGACAAAATATATCGTCAGGCGTATGATAATGAGTTCTTTATCAACTATGTTGATGAACCATCCATAAGGGCCGTAGTCGCTTCTAATCACGCACAGGTTTCATCCCGTTCTAACGGTACGAACGCAGTTTCGTTCTGTGTAATAGATAACTTGGTCAAAGGAGCATCTGGTCAAGCCGTTCAATGCATGAATCTTATGCTCGGATTCAAAGAAAACTTAGGGTTGAAATCGCCTGGAATTGGAGTGTGAATAAATGAATATAATTGAAGGAGGGGTTACAACCCCTGAAGGTTTTAAGGCTGCGGGAGTACACTGCGGTGTCAAGTACCGCTCTCTGGACCTGGGATTAGTTTACTCGGAATGTCCGGCGAACGCATTCGTCGGTTACACGAGCAATAATGTTAAAGCTGCTCCAATACAGGTGATGATAAAGCAGAATTCGCCTATTTTATCAGCGATAGTGGTCAATAGCGGTAACGCCAACGCACTTACTGGTCGTCGTGGTCTAGAAGATGCAATATCCATGCAGTCCACTGCAGCAAAGGAACTCGATCTAGTGCCAGAACACGTTGGGATAATGTCCACTGGACTTATTGGACGCTTTATGGATATGCACAAGATACGTTATGGTATCAGCCGTGCTGCCAAGGAACTTGATTCGGGCAGGGACGCTGACGCTAGGATGTCAGAAGCGATAATGACTACAGATACTATGAAGAAAGAATTCGCAGTAAGTGCCCGCCTTGAAGACGGTACTTTAGTCTATATCGCAGCTTTAGCCAAAGGAAGCGGGATGATCTCGCCACATATGCGTGTCCTTCATGGAACGACGTTATCGATAGTTACGACGGATGCGAAGCTTTCTCCCAATTTCAAGTCAAAATGGCAGGAGATCCTTGATGAAACTATGAACATGGTTTCAGTAGACGGGGATCAATCCACTAATGACATGGCCGTACTAATGGCTAATGGGATGTCCAAGAGCGGTTATGCTGACGAAGACCCTGAATTTGTGGATGCATTGATGTTACTGATGACCAAGGTTGCTAAGGCGATCGCTATTGACGGTGAAGGTGCGACTAAACTGATAGAGGTAGATGTCACCGGTGCTAAAACCAAGGAAGATGCACGCAAGGTGGTAAAGTCGATAATCAATTCCCCATTGGTCAAATCTGCAATCTTTGGTTCTGACCCTAATTACGGACGAATAATGATGGCCATCGGTAACAGTGGAAGTGAATTCAATATTAATGAGATGCGCTTGACCATAAAGGGGGGTGACATGGAAGTTCCTATACTCGACGGTGGCTCACCTGTTTTCCAAGAAGAACGTTCTGTCGAGGTCGTACGCATGGCCATGGATAACAAAGAGGTCACAATAATCGTTGATCTTGCCATAGGAGAAGAATCCGCTATCGGTTGGGGATGCGATCTTACATACGATTACGTTCGTATCAATGCCGAATACGCAACATGAGGTGCGTATAATGCTTTATTTAATCAAGTTTGGCGGTAACGCAATAAGCAATAATGAGGACTTAGTACGTCTCTGTGAAGAGATCTGGGACATGACCGATACAGGTTCAAAAATAATACTTGTACATGGAGGAGGTCCAGAAATATCTGCAGAGATGGAAAGGCTTGGACTAAAGCCGAAGAAGATTAATGGCGTCCGTGTGACGGATGCCGAAGGGTTAGAAGTAGTTTCAAAAGTATTAAGGAATATCAATGAAAGGATAACTGATGCGTTATACGAATCAGATGTACCCAACATCGGAATGCCTGCATACGTGTGCACACTTTGTAAGAAGATCGATCCTGTTAAATTCATTGAAAACGGAGCAGAGAAAACTGCAGATCTGGGTCTTGTAGGGAATGTCGTAGAAGTTGACACAGACATGCTGAACGATCTGATAAACGCAGGCGTGGTGCCAGTAATATATCCTATCGGTTCCGATGGTGTTGAAAATTTGAACGTCAATGCAGACACGATGGCCGCAGGCATAGCTTCAAGGATGGAGTGCGATGAGATGATCGCTATCACGGATGTTCCCGGTGTTCTAAGGGATGTAAACGATCTATCGTCCAAATATGATGAACTTACAGTAGATGAAGCACTGGCACTTATTAAAGACGGTACAATATCTGGTGGAATGATCCCCAAGGTCGAAGCATGCATCAATGCTATTCGTGCTGGGGCTCGTGCGGTACGTATGGTCAACGGCAAAGACCCTAATAAAATCGTTTCGGATATTGCCGATGAGAACAATAAAGGAACTGTCATAACGGAGTAAGAATAATGGATTTAGAAGAGATTAAAGAAATAGGGCAGAAATATTTGTTTCAGAATTACGGACGTCAAAATATAGCCTTCACCCACGGTGAAGGTCCATACCTTTACAGTATGGACGGAAAGAAATATCTCGATCTGATAGCAGGTATAGCTGTAAACGCTCTTGGGTACGCACATCCTGATCTGACCAAGGCGTTACAAGAGCAGGTCGGTCGTTTGATACACACATCCAATCTTTATCATGTGAAGGAACAGGCCGAATTGGCTCAACGCATTTCTACGATCACTCCTCCTGGATTGGATCGTACGCTTTTCGTTAACAGCGGGGCTGAAGCTAATGAAGGTGCGATGAAGCTTGCTGTACGTTACACTGGAAAAAATAAGATAATATCCGCTTTTAATGGGTTTCATGGACGTACATCTGCATCAATGGGAGCCACTGGTCAGACGAAGTATCAAAAGTCCTTTGAACCGCTGATTAGCAACGCTTTCAGTTACTACGATTATGGGGACGTCGAGTCAGTTAAATCTATTATTACAAAAGATACCGCAGCACTTCTAGTAGAACCGATACAGGGGGAAGGAGGTGTTGCTACAGCACCTAAAGAATTCTTTAAGGCTGTACGTGATATTTGTACAGACAACGGAACAATCATGATAGTCGATGAAGTGCAGACGGGGATGGGACGTACTGGTAAATGGTTTGGTATCGATAATTTTGACGTAGTGCCAGACATAATAACACTGGCGAAGGGACTCGGTGGAGGAACTCCAATAGGTGCGGTCGTTTCAACAGATGAGATATCTAAGGTAATGGTGCCAGGTTCGCATGGTACTACATTTGGAGGAAACCCTCTTGTTTGCACAGCTGGAAGTGCAGTTATCGATATCTTAAAAAGAGATAACGTGATCGAAAACGTTGCAAACCTAGGAAAACATTGGATGAACGATCTTAAGACTATAAGTTCAACAAAGATCAAGGATGTACGTGGATACGGTCTGATGATTGGAATCGAGATGGATTCGCCGGAATTAGCTATCTACGTTCAGAAGTACTGCCTTGATAATGGTGTATTGGTAAACGTTTGTCACGGGAATGTTGTACGGTTGATACCACCTCTGATTATTAACAATGAACAAAAAGATCTGTTTACTAAGCTTTTGAAAGAATGCTTATTATGAATTTAACTTCAAAAACTTTTTATTCTTTTTTCATTTTTATATCTCAATTTTAATGACGTTAATTTAGAATTTAGTCTAATATCTTCTTATTTTTAATTTATATGTATTAGATACATATTGTAAAATCTTTAGGCATGCCTAAACTTATATATGATTTAGGTATTCCTGAATTTATGAAAAGAACATGCAGGCAATCATGCGGCTCTTGCTGCGGATGCTCGAACAACTTGGTAGAGGATGAAACCGTCACGTCCGTTCCAATCGCAGGAGGTATTCCTCTTGCGGTGACCAAAGGAGGAGACTCTGGAAAGATAGTCCGTATCACAGGCAAATGTGAACTGCGCAGATATCTTTCTAATCTTGGGTTTGTAGTGGGTACCGATATATCGGTAGTCAGTACAGTATCAGGAGATCTTTTGTTAGATATCAAAGGCACTCGTATTGCGATGGGCAGGTCAATGGCCTCGAAGGTGTTCATAGTTCCCGAGGGATCTTAATGGCTACACTAAAAGAAGTTAAGAGCGGTAATTCTGCGAAAGTCGTACGTATAAGCGTACAGGGGCCGTTGAGGAGACGCATCATGGATATGGGAATAACAAAAGGGTGTACTGTATTCGTAAGAAAGGTGGCCCCATTGGGTGATCCTATGGAAGTGTGCGTTCGCGGATATGAGCTAAGTTTGAGGAAAAGCGAAGCAGAAGTAATTGAAGTGGAGTGAAAAAATGTTATTTTTGAATATTATACAGCGTAAGCTATGGACGGAGGGACTGAATTGAGTCGTATTGCTTTGGCAGGGAACCCTAACTCGGGGAAGACCACTTTGTTCAATAGGCTTACTGGAAGTTCTCAGAGGGTCGGTAACTGGCCAGGAGTGACAATAGACCGGAAAGAAGGTAAGATAAAGAGAATCGGAGCGACCCTTGTGGATCTTCCGGGGATATATTCTCTTTCACCTTACTCTCCAGAGGAAATCATTTCACGTGATTTTCTTCTTGACGATAGTCCAGATGTTATAATTAACATAGTAGACGCAACCAACATGGAGCGTAATTTGTATCTTACAAGTCAGCTTTTGGACATGGGCATTCCAATGGTCATAGCCCTAAACATGATGGATACCGTCAGAAAAGATGGCACTCTGATAGACACGGAAAAGCTCTCCAAGTCTTTAGGATGTAAGGTCGTTGGAATATCTGCACTTAAGGGCGAGGGTATGGATGAACTGATCGAAGCAATATCTTTAGCAGATCAGGTGCCCAAGCCAATACGCCTGTCTGATGAAATCGAGAACACTATATCCAAGATCTCCGATGTTTTACGTGAAAAGACTTCGGACAAACATCTTAGATGGTATTCTGTTAAGGCTCTAGAGAGAGATCAACTAGCCATAGAAAGGATCGGCAAATCATGGGAAGAAGTTTCTACGATCGTCGAGGCCCTCGAAGAGGCAGAAGACGATGAGTCCGACTCGATTGTGGCATCTGAAAGATACGAGTCCATCGGTAATATAGTGGCATCCTCGGTAAAGACAAAAAAGTCTTCCACGGGAAACACAGTATCGGATAAGATCGATAAGATTGTTACTAACCGTTGGCTTGGACTGCCTATTTTTGCAGGTATAATGTTTTTAGTTTACTATATTTCAATAACCACCATCGGAGGATGGGGGACTGACTGGGTCAATGAGGCTTTCTTTGGTGAAATGGTGATCCCTGGTGTCAATGATTGGCTTGTCGGTATGTCGGTCAACCCTATATTGATAGGGTTAATCGTTGATGGAATTTTGGCAGGTGTAGGTGCCGTTCTAGGATTCTTGCCACAGTTGCTTGTATTGTTTTTGTTGCTTGTTATACTAGAGGATTGCGGATACATGGCTAGGATAGCTTTTGTCATGGACCGTGTTTTCAGAAGGTTTGGAATGTCCGGAAAATCATTCATTCCAATTCTTATCGGAACAGGTTGTGCAGTTCCAGGGATAATGGCTTCTCGTACCATTGAGAGTGAAAGTGACAGACGAATCACAGCGATGACTACATCATTCATACCCTGTGCAGCAAAGCTTCCGATAATCGCATTGATCGCTGGAGCATTGTTCAATGGATCGGCACTTATTGCGTTGGTATCTTACTTCATAGGAATATTTGCCATATTGATTTCTGGCTTAATATTAAAAAAGTGGCCATCCCTCACCGGGACTCCATCTGAGTTCATAATGGAACTTCCACCGTATCACGTTCCAGGCATATCGACCGTTACAAGGTCTACGTTAGGTAGGGGATGGTCGTTCGTTAGAAAGGCCGGGACATTCATATTGCTCGCCTGTGCGCTCGTATGGTTCCTCTCTTCGTTCAATTGGGGACTCGTTATGGTCGATGATATAAACGACTCAATGTTGGCCGCCATAGGTAAAGCCGTAACCTGGATATTTGTACCTCTTGGATGGGGTACGGAATGGCAGTTTACTGTTGGTACAATAACTGGATTATTGGCTAAAGAGAACATCATAGGTACCTTCGGGGTACTTTTCGGATTCTCTGAGGTGGCCGAGGCAGGAAATGAGATATGGGCCAGTGTATCCGCTATGATCACACCTATAGCGGGATTCTCGTTCTTGGTGTTCAACCTATTGTGTGCACCCTGTTTCGCTGCTATAGGTGCGATGAAGCGTGAACTCGGAACATGGAAAGCTACAGGTGCAGCCGTACTTTATCAGACCGGCCTGGCATATGCAGTATCGATGGTGATTTATCAGATTGGTATTCTGATAATATACGGGACGTTTGGTTTTTGGACCGTTGTGGCTTTCGCTACTGCAATCCTGATAGCTTACATAATCATCAGTAAGGAACCTTTCTCTAGAATGAGACGCAAAACATCGGAGGCAGTGGTATGAACATTGCAACGATTGTGATAGGGCTGGTAGTGGCTATTGTGCTTATTGCAGCAGCATACTTCTCGATAAGGTATCTTAAAGGTGGGAACTGCGACGGGTGTAGAGGCTGCGACAAGGGTAAAGGGAGGTAACCATGTACATACGCGGAATCAAGTGACACTAAATTAACTGCCGGACCTGCCTCCGTACGGTTCGACAGCAGTAAACTCTTTATTTTATTTTTTGATAAGTTTGTCGATTTAGGTAAAGTTAATAAATTTTAGATGTGCCAGTTTATCCGAGTTCTATTATTTTTTTAAATCATGATATAACATGTATTTTGAACAATTATCGAAAGAATAATTAAAAATCGACATTATTGTTCTATGTTTAAGTTCATACGTATGCACTCATGTGAAACTTTTCATCTAATTTTTGTTCATAATAAAACATAATATACTTAGAAAATCATCACTGAAGTATGTCTAAGGGAATGTCAAAAGAGAGTTTGGCGGAAAAGACCCGAGTATATATTGACACACACCCTAGCATTAAGGATTGTGTATCCAAGGGATTAGTTAATTATTCTGCACTGGCCCGTAAAATAATGAAGGATATAGACGTCAACAATGAAGAGGCTGTCATGATAGCTTGTCGTAGGTATGCTTCTAAACTCGGTACTACTTCTAATCACGAGATGGATATCCTCAGTGTCCTAAAGGATAGTAGGCTGGAGATGAGGACCAAAACCTGTATCATTACAGCAAAGAACGATTGGTCGGTTCTTCATAAGATGGATAATCTTTTCAAGGATCTTTGGAACGAGAATTCTATCATGCAAGTAGTTCAATCAGCTTCGGCCGTAACGATAATTGCAGACAAGATGCTTAAGGACCGTATCATGGACACAGTCGGACGTTTTAACATAATCAAGGTTAGAGAGAACCTCGTGGAGATCGTAGTAAAGTCTCCTGAGAAGATAGTGGAGACGGCTGGCGTAATAGCTTATTTGATAACCAACCTTTCGGATGCAGGAATAAATATTGAAGAGACTGTAAGTTGCTACACAGACACTATATTCATCGTAGGCGAGGAAGATATGATAAATGCATACTCGGTCCTAACGAAATGTATCCAGTCCGCAGAAGAGACGCACGTAGATTGATCACTCTATGTTAAGGCCGGCAGCCTTAAGTTCGTCCAAGAAACCCTTCTTGTTATTTGGGGAAATTATAACAGATGAGAAGGTGCCAAACTTGATACGTACAACGTCCCGCGACATGCCATAATATACTGATTCTTCATCTCTTTCGGTATCTACTGAAGTTATTTTAGAAAACAAAATATCAATTATTCCGTGAGGTGACTTGATACGAACGGAATTTTCCGTTATCGTGTAAGATATTTTTTTATAAACTACGACAGAGGCTATTATGATCAGCATCAATACAGCTATCGCTAAAATACAGATTATAGTCCAAATTATACTGTTCTGCAGATAATACCAGACTGTGGCAACAAGAACCATCAATGGCAGTGTCATGTAGAATACGCCACCAATCTTGCTCCTGTATGCTGATCCTTCCATAATCGTTCTAATACAAAGGTCATTTAATATTCTTTACATTTTTAAGAAGAAAAACCATTTTTAAGCAGAGGATATTTATCATACCAATACTTGAACGCAACGTGGACGTTATATCCCTAGTCGTGATGTTAGTAGTACTTTTCTTCTTATCCAATATAGGGTCGTTTATATTTGAGAAGTTACACCTGCCGGGAAAGATCGGGGAGATCATTTTTGGTATCATCGCGGCTAACTTGATAATCGCTGAATTCGGAGGATGGAATCTTCTTGAACAAGTGGGATTAATTATACAGACTCCGACCGTAGATGGGAACGAAGGGTATGATGTTCTCATGCTGTTTGCAGAACTGGGTGTTATTTTCCTTCTTTTTAGCGTAGGATTAGAGAGTAAAGTTTCCGATCTTTTCAAAGTCGGAAAGTCGGCGGTATTCGTTGCCGTACTAGGTATAATAGTGCCGTTCATATTGGGTCTAATTTTAATGGGCTTGACCGGCGGAGATGTGATGGCATCGTTGTTTATAGCCACAGTATTGATAACTACCAGCGCAGGCGTTGCCGCACATATACTCAAAGATCTCAATATGTGCAATACAAAAGAGGGAACTATAATTCTTGGGGCGGCTGTGATATCAGAAATCGTTACACTGGTATTATTGTCAATAATTTCTGGTCTAGCGACAGGAAACACATCCTTTACTGGAATTTCATTTATAATTTTTAAATCGTTATTTTTCGTTGTACTGGCACTTGTAGTATGCATATATATCATGCCTAAAGTACACAACATAATTATTCGTCATAGAAGACGAAATAATTCTGATTGGACAATGTTGTTCGTAGGTGTAGGCGTATGTTTTGCGTTGGCTTTAGCTGCGGATACAATGGGCCTTTCTGTCATCATCGGTGCATATTTTGCGGGAATGATGTTCGCTGATAACGCCGAAGAATGGAATATGATAAAAGAAGTAGAACCTCTTAAGGAGTTCTTCATGACGTTCTTCTTTATAAGTGTAGGAATACGCGTAATTCTTAGTGACCTTGCATCCCCTGAGGTTTTGGGATTCGCCATAGTTTTATCGCTCATAGCAATATTTGCAAAATATTTTGCTTGTGGTTTAGGTGCAAAGTTGGGAGACAAATCTTTAGACCGTGCATCCACAAAGATTATCGGATGGGGAATGGTCCCTAAGGCTGAGGTCGCCATGGTGATAGCTACAATCGGTGTCATGTCAGAAGCATTAGATTCCGATATATTCTCATGTGTGGTCTTGATGGCCATTGCCGCGATGACAATCTCCCACTTCATGGTTGAAAGAGGATTTCTCAAGAAGTATAAAGATGATCCGTCTGCGGCTTGTAATCGGTAAATATACGCGACGGTCCTCTAACTCACAACCCGATTTAAACCGATTTTTTCATCGGATTACGAAAGCTCAATAAAAAACAAGTCACATTCCGACCAGTAAAATGTTTAAAACTTATTTCTATGGTGTACGACTACTACTGCAAGTAAACCTATTGTTAGAACGATCATCGTTATCCCAATGTATGATATGATATTATCAGAGTCCGTAACATCCTGAAATATCTCGGATAATACGTATGATGAACCGGGCATCATTTCAAATGTTGCATAACCGTTGACTACTGTCACCGTCTGAGACAAATTTTTGATTTGTTTTGTATCTTCGTCGTAGAAGAAGAGTGATAACTTCGTACCGTCTGAGATTTTGTCTCCTAGATAGTAGCTAACCGAAGTGTTCGTCGGTAAATCTTTATCTGCTGTGAAGTTCAGAGCGAGAGAATTCTCAACATTGGTAAAATTAACATTAAATGTTGCATCATTTGTGACTTTCACGCCTTTATTGTAACTCTCCCATCCCGAAGAAACAAAATCATAACTGCATGTTTTCAAAGGATTCTCAGGTGCGATTACGTTCGCGTCATAAATAAGGGGATCACTCGTAACCATAGCACCCCTGTTTTTAAAAATCACAATGGAATCGACATCTTGAGGATAATTAATTGAATAAGATGCGTATGCGTTAACTGGCTCTTTTAGATTGACAGTCCAATCAAAGGGTATTGTTAACTCTTCGTCCAAAAACCATCCTTCAAAATCATGACCTTCCCAAACGGGATCTTCAGGTCGAATTGCTGGACTGTGTATATCAGCATAAATCTTATTTTCAGAATTACGTGGGGTTCCAACAGGCTGATGTAGCTCAACATAGGGCTGCCCCATAATGTGAATAAGGTATTGATCGGTAGTAAAAAAACCGCCTCCAAAACTGTTGTAGACGGTTTGCGTTATAATATAATCTCCAACTGTTTCATAAGTATGGGTTAAGTCCCATTCTGTGACAATCGGAGTCCCGTCTCCAAAATCCCATTCGATACATTCTGCACATGCACCCGTATATGTTACACGTATAGATAATGACCAAAATTCCCCGCAATCGTCTGGTTCATAAGATTCTGCATTAGAGTTATTGATAGGAATTATTGATAAAAGTAATAAAAATAATAATGAGAGAACTGCCGCATTCAACAATGTTCTATTCATATTTTTACGCATGTTATGCACTCCTCACAATTGAAAAATAGATTTCAGCGAGTATGGCAAGTTCGCTGAATGCAAACAAAGAAACATAGAGAGCAGAATTAACAGTTTTTAGACACACGATATAGTATCTGCAACTGAGAATATAATCAATTCTCTTGTTCAAACACATCGTTTATTATATTTAAAAAACAATCTGTGACTATAAATATGAATTTGTCACAACATTCACTAAAGTATGTTTGAATTCTTGTTATTTGCACGGCCCTTGGTCGCTAATTGTGCGAATCTTACCTCAGTCCAAACTTCATTTTATTTTACGACTACTCTTTAGAGGGTCAGCACTGCTTCGAAAGAAGAGAAAGTACTGTGCAAGTTTAATTAAGACTGGTTTCCAAAGAAACGATCAAATTGGTATTGATGCCGAAATAAGCTGAAAATTTCGATTTGTTTTCAAATTATTGCAAGTTCAGGAGCAATAACGAAACATATGGGTGTCGTAACATAGTACTTCGAATCGACGTTGTCTATGTAATTGGTAACGAATAGAACGCAGGTACCACTAGATTCATTGGTCTGGTCTATTATCGTATATTCATTAGTATACCCAACATCAGGAGAACCGATAGAATCCCATGTGCCCCAGAATCCATATATTTCGGAAAGTTCAGGTATGGTAATTGACACTATTCCGTTCACATCCGGTTCACTTACTATCATACTTGTACCAGTTTTTACCAATTTAACGCTCATGGATCCTTGCAATATATTTACATAGATGATATTATCAGAATCTACAATAGTCGGATAAGATATAATCACTAATGGATCTTCTACTATAGCGCCTACTTCAGTACCCTCTCCGATTATGCATGTATAATATCCTGGGCTTCCAGCAATGTATATAGCCTTTCCTACGGAGTGATATTCTTTGCCCATATGACTGTAATATACGTTTATTATGTGATCTCCGTTACTCTCTTGTAGGATTTTTACGCCTGTTGCGAGATATATTCTATTATTGAAATCAATCAGGTTCAACGAAGATTCTCCTGGCTGCGTTCCTTTCATAATTCCAAATTGAACGTTTATATTAGTTACGCCACTGGTGTTGAAGCTAGATTCTGTCGTTAATATCAAATATTCTTTACCGGGTGGAACAATGGCTACTCCGCCAATTATAATCACCGCCGAATCACCTATGTAGGGAGCGGGCCAGATAGATCCTGCTACTAACGTGCCTGTTATTGTGGTCGGTGTCCCTTGCACTGATTGAGAGACCGTGACGTCACCATCTATATTCAGGGCACCTCCAGTGTATATCGTTTTTGATGTGACAGTTCCTTCGATATCTATACTGGATCCCTGTATCTCTTTATTTACGGTCACAGTACCTTTAATCGTCATCGGTCCGCCGCTGTAGAGGCTATCGGCTGTAACTGTTCCATCTATATCTACTCCGGTAAGTCCCTGTATCCTTTTAGATACGTTCACAGTACCTTTAATCGTCACGTTACCTGGCGATTCAATGTCTGTGGCCACTACATTTCCACCTATGTATATGTTTGAGCCATGAATTTTCTTACCTACTGTAACGTTTCCATTTATTATTATGGGGCCACTTATGTGGACGTCACCTTTAAAAGATATATGTCCTGTGCTTGCAGAAGAAAACTCCAGCTTGTAATTATTCCATCCTCCGTATGTGTTATTGATGTTATCTCCACGGACGATGAACGTAGTATTTTTAGTAATTTGAAAATCTGTTTTATCGACATTATCTAGGACTATCAGTACATCTCCTGTGCCACCGATGTTCAAATTTGCGTTGAATAGATTCTCTACAATATAGCATCCTCCAGTGTTTATCGTCACAGTACTGGAGTTGGTGACCTTAACGCCCCATATGGCATACAATGTAGTGGTACTGGAGGGAGCTTCATCCCCTGGGTTATAAAGATCAGAATAAATTAATTTTTCTTTACTCCAGACCACGAATTCTTTAGTACCATTGATAGCGCCCGTGATATCTGGTAATCCGTCTGCGAGATCCTCTACCGTCATCACAAAGGATCCGCTTCCGTTGAAAGTCCCGCCGTTAAGGTCAAATGTTATAGGACCTGATGGAGCACCTTCATTTATCTCTGCAGATATAAACACGGAGCAGAAAAGCAACATAGCTACGACTATGGTTGAAACCATTGTCGTTTTAATGTTTTTACTTTTCATTTCGTTGCCTCCGTGTTTTTCATTCGTTTATTTCGTCTGTTTCTTTCTTACGTCTAATTGCAAATATGA
>CAYYMA010000005.1:0-21868 GCA_964472805.1 uncultured Methanomassiliicoccales archaeon
GTAACGGACTGCTTACTGTGAAAATGGACCTTGAGAAGGTCAAAGAGAAGAAACCCGAGGACCTAAGAAAGGAACCTTTGGGAGTTTGGAGATATTCGGATTTCTTGCCTGTAGATTCAGCATGCAAGGTGTCGCTACAGGAAGGCGGTACGCCTCTTTACAAAACCGACGTTCTAGCTGAAATGACAGGTGTTAAGAACTTGTTCGTCAAGTTCGAAGGATTGAATCCTACTGGTTCATTTAAGGACCGTGGAATGACCGTTGGAGTAACTCGTGCTAAAGAGCTTGGGGTGAAAGTCGTTGGATGCGCATCCACAGGGAACACATCGGCTTCTTTGGCAGCATATGCGGCCAAGGCAGGTTTGAAATGTGCTGTATTCCTTCCATCAGGAAAGGTTGCTGCCGGTAAATTGGCACAAGCTTTGTTCTATGGAGCTAAAGTGTTGTCTATAGATGGTAACTTCGATGATGCACTGGCACTTGCAAGAAAGATGGCAGAAGAAAAGAAATTGTATCTTCTCAATTCGATCAATCCATATCGTCCCGAAGGGCAGAAGTCGGTGTTGTTCGAAATAATGGACCAGCTTGATTACAAGATACCCGATCGAATAGTGCTACCTGTTGGAAACGCCGCAAATATTTGGGCTGTGTATAAAGCATTAACAGAACTTGTAGAGGTCGGATGGATCGACAGGATGCCTATGCTAACTGGAATACAGGCTGCAGGATCCAATCCAGTAACCAAGGCGTTCAGTGACAGTAAACAAGATTTTGTTCCCGTTGAAAATCCTGAGACCTTGGCTACGGCAATACGTATCGGAAACCCAGTTAGTGGACGTAAAGCTCTAGCGGCAATGTATAACACCGGAGGATATTCCACCACCGTAACGGACGAGGAAATCATAGAGGCTCAGAAACTTACAGCTAGAAAAGAAGGCATCTTTGTTGAACCTGCGTCCGCCGCATCTGTTGCAGGAATAATCAAACTGAGGGCGTTAGGTATTATTGATAAGGACGAGACCGTTGTGGCGATCTGTACGGGAAATGGTCTAAAAGATCCTGAGACTGCTGTCAAATACAGTGAACCGCCGAGAAAATGTGCGAATTCAGTAAAGGAAGTTGAGGATATTTTATCCGATTGATCTGATTCCGGGGACGCCTTCTTGGTGAACCCCGGGTCAGATCAGAAATCAAATATGTTCGATTGTTTGGCTGTTTTTTCGCTGCTGTATTCGGAAGCCATAGCATCGATGTCATCCATATCTGGATCCCAATCTTGTTCTATTACGTTATTAACAGAACCACCTGCCTGATTTTTAAGACTCTTTGCAAGACTTTTTCCTATACGTTGAAGCGACGATAGATCGCTTTCTTTGGCAGCTATTATATCTGATTTATTACGATAACCAGCGTTGTAAAGTGTTCTACCTCTGGTCCTTCCAACACCACGGAATGAAACTAAGTCAGCAAGTTCTTCTTTCACTCCATATTTTATGCGGATTAGCAGCGGTCGGATAAGTCTTATGGCATCAGGTGCGAAGATGTATGCTATTTCGCTCATGGAATACATTATCCAGTTCATCATATCGACTCTTGAACGTACGTCTCCTGGTCCAATTCCCAAAGAATCGGTCATGATGTCCTCAGGAACTTCCGATATCCAATCCTCGGTCATCGCTGAAACTTTAAGAGCACCTAAAAAGATCTCGTATGCGAAATCAGGTTCTTCGAACGGTTCGTATAGCAAACGGTCCTCGTATTCGTTAGCTAGAGTGTTAAGTCTGTTTTCATCACTTTTTTTAGGATATAATCCCATGACGTCAGGAGTCATAGCTACAGCCATTAAGATCGTGAATTCGTCTGTATTATCCTTTATATTCTTTACAGCATCTCTTAGGATAACAGCTGATTTAGGATCTATATACAGATCAGATATACGTTTTCCGAAAGGAAGGATTCTAAGGGAAATGCCATTTTTCTCGATCATCTCCTCTTTCGCTAAGAAATTTGTTACGCTCTCTACAACACTTTCCACACCGAACAAAGAGGAAGTGCTTCCGTAGAATGTAGAATGCAAAAACTCAACGATCTCTTCATCGGTCGAAGCGTCACCTGTTGCTACAAGACCCAGAATGTGACTTCTTAACGTGACTTCGTTCCCAAGTTTAGACGTAAGACGTTCCGTGTCACGCATTATGTAGTCATCCATCAAGTGGTCCGAATCTCGCAGGTTCTTAGCAATTAGTACAGCTTCTCCATACGGGTCGTATCCAGGTCTTCCTGCTCGACCACACATTTGCTTTACTTCCATTACAGATATTGGAACCATTCCAGCATTAGCTTCGAACCTTCCTGTATCTCTTACGATAACTCGTCTTGCAGGTAGATTGATTCCGGCCGCCAGAGTAGGCGTAGCAATAATGCATTTTATATTACCGCTACGGAAGTTGTCTTCAACATACTTCCTTTGTTTGTATGTAAGGCCTGCGTTATGAAAAGCGGTACCGCATGAAACACAAAGTGCCAGTTTCTTTCCAAGAGCGGTAGGTTCTGCGCCTCCTTCTAAGATGTTTGATTCTTGTTTCGTCAATTCTCGTTTAGCATATTTTGCCATGTTGTCGGAAAATTTTACTGCTAACGATTCAGTGGATCTTCGTGCATTAACAAATACAAGGCACTGACCGCCTTCCTCTACGGTCTGTTTAATCAGTGCCCATATAGGCTCTTTCTCAGCGGGAACTTCTTTTTTCTTTAGATCATCAAAAGTTATCTCTCCGTCGAAATACACTCCTTCGCGAAGTGGAACAGGTCGCCAATCACTCCATACTAATTTAGCATCCAACCATACAGCAAGGTCCGTCGCATTGGATATTGTAGCAGAAAGTGCGATAATCTGTATGTTCGGATTTCGTCTCATAAGTTTTGTCAGAGTAACTTCTAATGTCGGACCTCTGCCAGGATCATGAATCATATGTATCTCGTCAGCTATGACCAATCCTACGGAGTCAATCCAACGGCTTCCGTGGCGTATCATTGAATCAGCTTTTTCAGATGTAGCGACTACGATATCTGCATCCTTTATGCCACCGTCATCCGAATCAAGATCTCCGGTGCTCATTGCAACTTTGTAACCTAGATGTGAAAACATATCCAGATCGTCCCTTTTCTCTGAGGCAAGAGCTTTAAGTGGAACAATATACAGTACTTTCTTACGTTCATTAAGGACTTTTTTAAGGGCTGGGATATATCCAATGATGGATTTTCCACTGGCCGTTGGTACGGAAACTACAAGATTATGTCCTTCCAATGCAATAGGAATAGCTTCGGCCTGAGGGGGATGTAGATTGATGAAACCTTTTTCCCTAAGTGCGTCGGAAACGCTGTCAGGAATATCTAATTCATCGAATCTCATAGTTCCTCATATGGGACGAGATAATTAACCCTTATCGGAACCTTCTTGCACAATCGTTAATAAGGGTCAGCTATTATCATTCATAAATGAATAAGAAAGTTGTTCTTGCTCTGGTGTTTCTAGCATCTTTTCTCGTCTTGCCGCTTACTATAGCGGATAGCTCGTACGCAGTTTCTGAGTCCACATGGTATGGAGATCAACTTTCCGGGGACGAGAAAACAATTTACGATGCATGTATAGATCCTTACGAAGACGGATTAAATCCACTCGATAAGGAATGGATAGGCAACGGTCCAACCCCAGTTGTCAGCGTTATTGACCAAGTGATCATAGATAAAGCTGTCAAAGTAGCTTCGATAGACAATCCTGGTTATTTCTGGCTTTGGAAGGCTCCAACTATCGTTGATGGTAAATTATCTTTTGACGTCTCAGATATTAATACGGTCGTATTTGTAACGAAAATGAAGGCTTTCGCTTCGGCAATGAGCGGCAATACTGTGTCAGAAAAAATGACTTCGATAGATTCTGAACTTCGTTCAAAGGTAGAATATTACAATGTGCCAGAAGATAACGTAAACTATGATCCTCTTAACGGAACAGTATACGGGGCCATTATTAACAGTAAAGCTAACAGTTATGGATTTGCCGCAGCAGTTACTTTCTGTGCAAAGGAATTGGGCGTTGAAGCTGTAACGATATGTGGTGAACTTAACAATCCAGATGGATCTAAAGCACATGCATGGAATACAATAAAGAATGAAAATGGCGATTGGTACGGAGTCGACATAGCCCTTAATAAACAAAAGAACACGGCCAGATACATCATGATGGCCGCAAATGATCATGGTTACCAAACAAATTACACGTTCAAAGCATCTCACAGTGCGGACATGTCAAGTTATCTTGTTACTGATGTAATAATAAATACGCCTGAGCTACATGTGAGGATATTCGAACCGCCAGCAGAACCCACATTTATAGAAAAATATGGTCCACATATATTAATAATAACCATTATAACCGTATTATGTGTTGTTATGCTCACTTATGTGAAACGTGGCTAATTGAAATGTTTTATATGTGGTGAACACAAAAACAATGAGGAATCAAAATGGAAAATAAAGTTGAAGTTAAGCCTACTGATGAACCCATAGAGACATGGATCGAGAGGCAGACCTTCATGTCCACCGATGACATAATTATACCCGATAAGATCGCTGATCGTGTCATAGGACAGGACGATGCAGTAGAAGTAATGAAGAAGGCAGCCTCCCAAAAGAGACATGTTATGCTCATCGGAGAACCAGGTACAGGCAAATCGATGCTAGCCAATTCTATGGTCGAGTATCTTTCAAAAGAAGATCTTCAGGACGTAGTTTCATATCACAATCCCGAGGACTTTAATGAACCTCGTATAAGGGCCCTTCCAGCAGGTAAGGGTAAAGCAATAGTCGCCGAACAGAAGGCCCATGCTATGGCCGTTAAGAATCAGAAAAGCTCGATGTACATTTACGTTAGCGTTTTTATCATGATCCTTGGACTTATGGGGGCGATGTTCTTTAACAACTGGACGATTATGTTTATAGCACTTTTCAGTGTGTTCATAATCCTCTTGTTCCTCAGGAACCCGAATCAAAGGAATGAGGTAATGATCGTACCAAAGGTCATAGTAGGTCATACGCCAGGGGAAACACCTCCATTCATTGACGCCACGGGAGCTCATGCTGGTGCTTTACTTGGTGACGTTAGACACGACCCTTTCCAATCTGGAGGTCTTGAGACACCTTCTCACGATAGAATCGAGTCAGGTGACATTCATAAGGCCAATAAAGGAGTTCTTTTCATAGACGAGATCAACATGCTGAAGATGGAGTCCCAACAGGCACTTCTAACAGCAATGCAGGAAAAGAAGATGTCCATCACTGGGCAGTCTGAACGTTCTTCTGGTGCCCTTGTAAAGTCTGAGGCAGTTCCTTGCGACTTCATACTTGTGTGTGCAGGAAATCTAGATGCTTTACAAGGTATGCATCCTGCGTTGAGATCAAGAATCAGAGGATATGGTTACGAAGTTTACATGCGGAATACCATGAAGGATACCGACGATAATCGTGGGTTCCTTGCAAGATTCGTTGCTCAGGAAGTTCGTAAGGACGAGAAGATACCTCATTTCGATAAATACGCTGTCGGAGAGATAATCAAAGAGGCTCAGCGTCGTGCAGGAAGGCGTGGAGAACTTACACTTAGACTTAGAGAGCTCGGAGGATTGATCCGTGTTTCTGGAGACGTCGCTGTAGGTAGAAATGCCAGTATCGTTACAATAGATGATGTCTTGAACGCTAAGAGGTCCGCTCGCGGACTCGAACAGCAGATGGCAGATCGCCACGTAGAGAACAATAAAAATTATCCGCTCTTCCGTATAGATGGATCCGAAGTGGGAATGATCAACGGTCTTGCAGCAATGAACTCCAATTCGGAAATGTCTGAATTCGCTGGTATAGTCTTACCGTTGGTCGCAGAAGTTGCTCCAGCACAGATAAAGAAAGGTGGACGTATAGTGGCTACTGGACAGTTGGGCGTTATAGCTAAAGAAGCTGTAGATAATATTTCAGCTGTCATCAAGAAGTACACAATGACCAACCTTACAGATGTTGATATCCACTTGCAATACGTCGGGACATACTCTGGTGTTGAAGGTGACAGTGCATCTATTACGATGGCAACTGTTATCATTTCAGCGTTGGACAGCATACCGATACGTCAGGACCTTGCCATGACTGGAAGTCTGGACGTTAGAGGTCAAGTGCTTCCAATAGGTGCCGTCACGGCAAAATTGGAAGCCGCAGCTGAATCTGGAATAAAGATCGCACTGATACCTGAGAAAAATGCAAAGGACGTCATGATTGAAGACAAGTATTACGATATGATGGATATTTACGCAGTTTCGAACTTGCGCGATGTCTTGGAATACGCCTTCGTAGATGGTCCGATGAAGACCCAGTATCTCGATAAGTTGATAGCACTTACGCCAGATGGTAATTCTACTGTAAGAAAACTAGAGCGTCCACCCAAGTCTTCGAAGGTACCTGAAGAGACCGTCGTGGAACACTACGAGCCACCAAAAAAGGATGCCGATCTTGATTTAGAACTAGATTCTGAGGATATTCCAGAGAAAGAAAAGGCCACCGGCGGTACGCCATGTGGAGTTTAATACTTTAAAGAGGGAGTAATTATGTCCTACGGACACGAATACGACAACTATTCACTGATGATTGGGAGATTCCAGCCGTTCCATGAGGGTCACCTAGAAGTAATTCGCAAGTGTGCCAAAGAATCGGATAACTTGACAATCGGTATAGGTAGTGCACAATATTCGCACTCTTTAGATAATCCGTTCACTGCCGGTGAAAGATACCTAATGATAAAGAACACTCTAGATGATGAGGGAATAGACAATTATTGTATCGTTCCTGTGGAGGATCTTAATCGTTATTCTATTTGGGTGGCACATGTTACTTCGATGTTGCCACCCTTCGCATACGTTTACAGCAACAATCCTTTTACTCGTCGTCTGTTCGAGGAATCAGGTTATCATATACGGGAATCGCCTATGTACAATCGCGAAGTCTATTCGGGGACTGAGGTTCGTAGAAGAATAGTTGCTGACGAGGATTGGCGTTCACTTGTACCTGGTCCGGTAGCTAAGGTCATCAAAGAGATCGACGGTATCGGACGTCTGAAGGACCTATCTGGAGGAAATTGATGTCAGCTTTGTCAGAGATGGTCAAAGCCCTTAGGTTAACTGGCTCTTCTCTGGCACTTGCCGAATCCTGCACGGGAGGGCTGATCAGCTCCCATATAACAGATCTTCCTGGTAGTTCAGGTTATTTTCTCGGTTCTGCGGTAACCTACAGTAACATATCTAAAAATCGAGTTCTCGGTGTTTCTCAAGATACACTTTCTAAATACGGTGCGGTCAGCGAACAGACGGCAATCGAAATGGCTGAGTGTGCTGCTACAGTATTCATATCTGATTTTGCAGCTTCTGTTACTGGTATCGCAGGTCCAGACGGAGGTACTGATGTGAAACCTGTTGGCACTGTATGCATTGGACTAACGGATGGAAGACGTTCTATTGCATTTACTAAGCATTTTAAAGGTGACAGGTCGGACGTTAGAACCGAGACTGTAGACGCTGTTTTTAAATTATTAACCGATTTTATTCTGGAGAAGATATGAGTAGATATTCCAGACAGGAAGGTCTGTTTGGAACTGACGGCCAAGAGAAGCTTTTCAATGCCAAGGTCGCCGTCGTAGGATGCGGTGGATTGGGAACATACGTATCATTGCTGCTTACGTCTGCGGGCGTAGGGCACATTAGGCTAATAGATGGTGATACGCCCTCTGAAAGTAATCTTAATCGTCAATTCTTCTATTCAAATGAAGAAGGTTTTAAGGCCGATATACTCAAAGAAAAACTCAAAGTAACTAATGAAGAGGTTGAGGTTGAAGCCATATGCGAGTTCATCAACAAAGATAATGTATCCAACGTTGTTGGTAAATGTGATGTTATAATAGACTGCCTTGATTCTGTGGCATCACGGCTGATTCTTAACGGATACGCCGTATTAGAAAATATACCACTGGCACATGGAGGCATAGATGGTTTTTATGGTCAGGCAACCTTCGTTATACCTGGTAAGACTCCATGCCTAAATTGTATTCTTAGACATGACGATGAACAAATGCCGCGATCTTTCGCTCCTATGGTATCTTTGATAGCTTCTGTACAGGCATCGGATACGATCAAATTCATAACCGGAACAGGAGACACTCTTGCGGGAAAGTTGTTTACTGTTTTCACAGGATCCAATGAATACAATACTATCGATATCAGACCGGATCTAAAATGTTCCGTATGTGGAAAAACTCGCTGTAAATAAATAGGGCTCATATATTCAGGTGTATCATGGAAAAGATAATGACTGGAAAAGTCAAAGAAGTGTATAGTGTGGATGAAGACACGCTAGAATTTGCTTATACGAATAACATTTCTGTTTTTGACAATGTTATTCCGTCAAAGATCCCTCACAAAGGTGAAACCTTGTGCAGAACGGCCAAGTTCTGGTTCGGTCTACTCTCGGAGAAAGGAATTCATAATCATTACATCAGCGAGTCGGCCCCTGATAGGATGAGAGTAAAAAGAGTCAATATTATTAGAGATTACAATAAGATTGACGGTAACACAGTAAATTACCTTATTCCGCTGGAGATTATTTGCAGACATTACGCAGCAGGTTCGCTTATGGATCGCATCAAGGATGGTAAAATTACTGTGGAGCAGTTAGGATTTCCTAAAGGCCACACAGTCACATACGGAGAGAAGCTCCCCGTTCCATTCATAGAGTCCACAACAAAATTAGAAGAACACGACAGTAATTTGACTGAAACCGAAGCCAAGAAGATGGCTGGACTAAGCGATCAAGAGTATCAAGAGATCAAAGACACGGTTTTGAAAATCGATAAGATCATAAAAGAAGAAGTGTCAAAACGTGGACTAATCCATTGTGATGGCAAAAAGGAGTTCGGATACGATAAAGAACGTAAACTTATGGTCTTAGATACTTTTGGCACTCTTGATGAGGATCGTTGGTGGGACGCCGACGAATATGCCAAAGGCAACGTGTTAGAGCTATCCAAGGAGTTCGTACGTCAATACTATCGTACAACAGGTTATCACGCTAAGCTTATGGAAGCCCGTGATAATCGCCTTGAAGAACCCAAGATACCGGCTCTTCCTCAAGATATCGTAGACCGTACAAGTGATCTGTACGTAAGCATGTACGAGAGGATAACTGGAGAGAAGTTCTGATTAGATCAGCCTTACCAAAACCATTTTCTCCCCATATGGACACTCGGTATCTCCTTCGACTGACTCTACTTTAAGTTTAGTGCCAGAGATCTCTGAAGGGGGATGACATTTAAACCAATTCTCACAATACTTCATCTCACAGTTTATTTCTTGGAACGTTACCATTCCGCCTTCTATTGCGTTCTTTTTCGGCATGGCTGCAGGCGTACTTACTTTCTCTACTTCCACTACCTTTACCCGATCTCCTGTTTCCAAGCAATCGTGGGTCTGTGTTCTTGTAGCTATGATTTTGTAACGAGTACTTTTTTCTAAGTTAAGGCAGACGCTTTTCAGTTTGCATTCTCTGCATTCTTCCATCGGCCCCATATAATAGAATGTAAAATCCTTTTCAGCAGAATTTTCTGAAACTAATGTAATAATAACCATCATATCACCCCGGTTGTCTTTGCTACGCTGGCCGCAGCTTCGCGACTTATTCCGTTTCCGAGTATCGTGAATCTGTCCTTACGTATTCCTGCAGCAGCTGTTAGAGCTTCTATGACCTCTTCGTCCTTCAGACCGATCTGTCTTCCAGTGGTAGGTGCACCTATATTATCCAACGCGTCTCTAATGACCTCCCAATCCCCTCCGTGAAGATACATCATCATTATCGAGCCGACGCCGCACTGTTCTCCGTGCATGGCACGACCAGGATACATTATATCAATCGCATGGGAGAACATATGTTCTGAACCACTCGTTGGTCTAGAGCTTCCGGCAACGCTCATTGAAACGCCAGATATGATGATCGGCCTAAGAGCAATCCAAACGCTTTCTTCTAAATCAGGACGTATAAGTTCAGAATTTTCCATTATGGTTTCTGCAGAATATTCTGAAAGTGAATATGCGGAACGACTGAATTCTTCGTTCCTTAGTCTATGAGCAAAATCCCAATCTTTGAGTGCCGTGAGATTAGAAATTACATCGGCACAACCTGAAGCAAGATATCTGTAAGGTGATTTACAAATAATCTTCGTATCCGCCAGAACTCCTAGGGGCGATGAGGCTGCAACTGACTGAGGTCCAGCATCCATCTTAAGTGATGCACGTCCAGATGCTATCCCATCATGTGCTGCGTTGGTTGGAATGCTTATGAAAGACAATCCCATATCGTCGGCCGCTATTTTAGTGAGGTCTATTTTACTTCCGCCTCCAACGGCCAGCATAAATGTCGATCCCGTCTCTCGAATAACGGATTTTACTTCCTCAAGGTTTTCCAGTGTAGCATTACCCGTCTTTAGAACATTAATGTCATATTTTTCTGACATAATATCTTCGACCATCTTTCCCGCTGCATCATACGTGTTCTCACCTGTAACGATGAGTCCCGATTTTTCAAATCTAAAAGATTCGCACATTTCTGGCAATCTATCGAGGACATCATGTCCCATCAGGATAGTTCTCGGGAACTCCATTTTTTTAGCTTTGTCGAAAACATCCATTTTATCGTCCGATATAAGATAATCTGAAACATATAAAAGGAAAGCAGTGGATTAGACCCTGTGGAACGGAAGGTTTTGATTTTATGTGCTTGCGGGAGGAGCAAAGGATTTACTTATGCCATGTGTGCCGAGGCGGAAGACGTACTGGTAAATTCTGGATTGAACGTTGAAACAGTGTATCCGATCAACATGGAAATCAGTCACTGTACAGGATGCGGTTCCTGCAAGAATGGTAACGGATGTATTATCGAGGATGATATGAACCGTATCTACGCGTTATTTCAGAATGCTGATATCGTTATCTTTTGTACACCGATCCATTTTAGCGGACCCTCGTCAGTAATCAAGTCAGTAATAGATAGATTTCAGACACTTTGGTATTGTTCTACGCCTGGTCCTAAATATATGGCAGCAATGATGTGTGGCGGCGACGATGAGCCTGATTTCAGAGGCTCTATGCATGTTTTTAAAGCGTTAGCAGCCACCGCAAGGTCGAAATGGATAGGAGAGTTAAAGATATCCGGCACAGACCATAAACAGCCTGCAGACATTAAGAAAGATTGTAAAGAATTTGTTATTTCTCTTATCATTACCGTTAACGAAAATTCTGAATCTAAATGATGTCATTTAGGAAAAATTAACACTTTTGTTGGATAGAAAGTATTATACTGTTACAAATTAACTTTAGGATGAGATTTAACATGACAAAAGCTAGAAGTGTATATCATTGCGAAAAGTGCGGAAAAATTGTGGATGTCTTATTTGACGGGCCAGGAAAGCTTTCTTGCTGCAACCAACTTATGGTGCTCCTTGAGGCCCAGACAAAAGATTACGCAACAGAGAAGCACGTTCCGTATATCGAGAAGGTAGAAGGCGGAGTTCTCGTTAAGGTCGGTAAAGAGGTTCCACATCCGATGGAAGAAAAACATTATATCGTGTACATCGAGATTTGTGCCGATGGTGTGCTTATGCGCAAATATCTAAACCCTGGGGACAAACCAGAAGCTTATTTTGAGACCGATGCAAAGAACATCGTTGCCAGGGAACTCTGTAATATACACTTGATTTGGAAATCCAATCAGTGATCGTAATCTAAACCATTTACCAAACTTTTTAACTTTTATTCTGTAAACGTTAAATTGTTGATGTCCGATTACGGTATGTTCTGGTGATCTAAGTTGGCTAAGAAAGTAAACGATAAAGGTGCAAAGGCCACCGAGAGGCATGCGGCCATTGCCGCTAACCGTAAAAAGGAAGAGGTCGAAATGAAGGAACGTTTGGCCGATAATAAATTTCGTAACTCGAAGTTAATAAAGGATCGTCGTAGTGATATCGGCAAACTCCCTAAAGAGGAGCGTCCTGCGGCTAAAGAAGAGCTTCGTAAATTTATCGATGATTTAAAAGCACAAGAGGTAGCCGATAAAGAAGCTTACCAGAAGTTCATTCGTGTTAGAAAGGAAAAGGAACGCAAAAAACGCGAGTCTCCTTAAATATATTTTTGATACAGAGATTCCTGATACGGACAATATTTATATACGGTCTCTCTAATTCTTAAGTAACCGTCAGAGGTCAAAACATGATCTTCACACTGCACACTGAACTATTATTGGAATAAGTCAGTGTATACTATGACGGTTTGGTGGTTTTTATGAGAATTAATCAAACCAGTGTAAGCGCTAAAGATATGGAAAAAATGCTCGCTGTGAGTCCATACAATAAAATCGCGCTCGAAGGCACAGAGCACATCAGAGATGTCAAGATATTTGACACAACCCTGAGGGACGGAGAACAAGCCCCGGGAATAGCTCTTAGTTCCGACGATAAGGTCCGTATAGCCGCAGCACTGGACGATCTTGGTGTAGACATCATCGAGGCCGGGTTCGCGGCATCGTCCAAATCAGAAAAGAACACTCTTAAGAGAATAGCAGGCAGTCGCCTCGATGCCCAAGTATGCAGTCTGGCCCGTAGTGTAACCGCTGATATTGATGCGGTACTTGACACAGGACTGGATTTTATACACACGTTCATCGCAACTTCAGATCTGCATATGAAGTACAAACTGAAGATGACTCCAGAACAGGTCAAAGAACGTGCGGTACAAACAGTAGAGTATGCAAAGGACCACGGTCTGAATGTACAGTTCTCTTGTGAAGACGCAACCCGTAGCAATCTGGATTTTATGAAAGATGTTCTGATTGCTGTGCAAGATGTTCACGTCGATTCGATAAATATTCCTGATACAGTAGGTGTCATTACGCCGAAGGCTATGGCATATCTTATATCTGAAATTAAAAAAGTAGTCAAAGTTCCAATTGCAGTACACTGTCACAACGATATGGGTCTGGCTCTGGCCAACACCATATCGGCAGTAGAGGCTGGAGCAACGATATGCCACGTATGTCTGAACGGTATCGGAGAACGTACTGGTAACGCTTCACTTGAAGAGCTTGCGCTGAATCTTTTTGCTAACTATGGTGTTGAGACGATAGATCTTTCTAAGATCGGTCAGACCTCGAAACTAGTGGAACGTATAACTGGGTTCCCAATGGCTTACAATAAACCTATAGTCGGGCGTAATGCGTTCGCTCACGAGTCCGGTATCCACGTACATGGCGTTATGAGCAACACAGCGACGTATGAACCGTTCCTTCCAGAACTGGTCGGCGTCGACCGTCATATCGTCATAGGTAAACACTCAGGAGTTCACTCAGTACAGGGGAGACTGGAAGTTCTCGGCATCGAGTTCCCTGAAGAACAGATGGACGGTCTGATGACAGCGATAAAAGAGATTGCAGTAGGCGGAAAACAAATAGACGACGCTGAACTGATCACCATAGCCGATCACATAATTTGGAAGAATGTAATAACGAACAAGGCAGTAGATCTCATGGAGTTCGCGGTCTTCACTGGAAAAGATATAACATCTACAGCTACAGTCACCGTGGACATCGCAGGGGAGAAACGCACTGTATCTGAAATAGGTGTTGGGCCTGTAGACGCTGCGATAAATGCAATTAGGAAAGCGGTCAACGACAAAATGTCGATGGAAGAGTACAAACTGAGTGCCATCACAGGAAAGAGCGATTCTATATGTGAAGTGACTGTGATGGTAAAGAACGTTCAGGGTGATGGTTCGATGGCCGTCGGAAAAGCCGTCGGAGTCGACATCGTGGAAACATCCGTAGATGCAACGATGGCCGCCATCAACAGAGATTACGCCAGACAGAGGAATGATAATGGGAAAGACAATAGCTGAGAAGATACTCTCGGAAAAATCGGGCACCGACGCTTACGCCGGGCAGATCGTAGTCGCAGAAATAGACTACGTAATGGTAAATGACGTTACAGGACCGATTGCGTTCAGAGAATACGAGAAGTTGAAGACGGACAAACTTTACAAGGATAAGTTGGTCCTAATACCTGACCACTACGTTCCTAACAAGGACATCCTTTCCGCCGAACAGGCGAAAGAGATGAGAGATTTTGCATCCAAACATAAGATCGATAACTACTTTGAGGTAGGAAGAGGAGGCGTATGTCATCAGGTAATGGTCGAAGAAGGCTACGCAGCACCAGGGAGACTTATCGTTGGTGCCGATTCACACACATGTACATATGGTGGCATTAACACATTTTCTACAGGCATAGGATCTACCGAAGCCTGTGCGGCGTTCTCTACTGGGCGTCTTTGGTTCAAAGTTCCAGAGACTATTAAAATAGAACTCGTTGGTAAATTTATCAACGGTGCATGTGGTAAAGATCTGATACTAAAAATAATCGCGGACATAGGCGTGGATGGAGCTAACTACAGAGTGTTAGAATTCCATGGCGATGGGATTGCGAACATAACCGTTTCTGATCGTCTTTCTGTTTCCAATATGGCAATAGAGGCCGGTGGAAAGGCTGGTATATTCCCGTGTGACAAACTCACCGAAGAGTATATCAAAAACACCGCCAAAGGCGAATGGAAAGCCGTTGAGGCAGATCCAGACGCTAAATATTATTCTGTGTTAAAGTACGATCTTTCAAAGATTGTGCCCATGGTAGCTTATCCACATCTCCCAGAGAACGGACGCCCAGTAAAGGACGCTGATGTGAAGATAGATCAGGCGTACCTCGGGTCATGCACCAATGGACGTATTGAAGATATGAGAATAGCTGCTGAGATTGTTAAAGGTCGTAAGGTAGCTGATGGCGTAAGATTCCTTGTTGTACCTGCATCTCAGAAAGTTGTCATGCAGATGTTAGACGAAGGGATCATGAAGATATTCTTGGAAGCCAACGCATTCGTATCCGGTCCCACATGCGGAGCATGTCTCGGAGGATACATGGGGATACTTGCGGCCGGCGAAATAGCGGTCTCGTCCACAAATAGAAATTTTATTGGAAGGATGGGCGACAAGAATTCGGAAGTCTATCTTGCTGGGCCCGCTGTAGTAGCCGCTTCCGCGATAGCGGGTAAAATCGTTACTCCTGAACAACTGGAGGAACTCTAATGGATAAAATTGAAGGTAAAGTATGGAAGTTCGGCGACAACGTCGATACCGATCAGATAATTCCTGCAGAACGTCTTGTTTCTGCCAACCTGGAAAATTTGAATGATTTTATTTTTGAGAAGGTCAGACCTGGATTTGCACAACAAGTAAAGAAAGGTGACATAATTGTTGCTGGAAAGAATTTCGGATCAGGTTCCTCAAGAGAACATGCACCACTTTCGCTGATACAAGCTGGATTTTCCTGCATAATAGCAGAATCTTTTGCTCGGATATTCTACAGAAACTCGATGAACATCGGGCTTCTTCTAGTGGAATGCAAAGTAGATGTAGAGGAAGGAAGCAAAGTAGCAGTTAATACTGAAAAGGGCGAGGTTACTACAGACAAAAAAGTCTATACTTTCCCGCAATATCCCCCTTTTATCTGTGAAATGGTCAGGTCTGGAGGACTTATGAATTTGGTCAAAGAGGGAAGATTATGAAACATCTGGCTATAATTCCTGGTGATGGTATCGGCAAAGAAGTTATCGACGCAGGCATGGAAGTCCTTGATGCGATAGCCGAGATATCAACCTTCGATTACGACGGTGAAGTTTTCGATATAGGCGCTGACCGGTATCTAAAGACGGGTGAACTCCTTACCGATGAGGACATCGATGATCTGAGAAAGAAAGATGCGATTTATTTCGGTGCAATAGGAGATCCGAAAGTACGTCCTGGAATTCTTGAGCAAGGAGTCCTGTTGAAGATGAGGGCTGTGTTCGACCAGTACATAAACATGAGGCCGGTCACATCATGGTTCCCATTCGTTCCGCTTAAAAGAGAAGTTCCATTCAATATGATGTTCCTTAGAGAGAACACAGAAGATTTCTACATGGGTGCAGGTGGAAAATTTGGCCCTTCATACGATGGTAACGATGTATCTCTTTCTGTAAAGAGAGAGTTGTACGATTTGGACGTCCATATGACCGCTGATCCATCGAACGACGATGACTTTGCCTTCGAGATAGGATTCCTTTCAAGAAAAGGTATCACTCGTTTTGCTGACTATACATGCAGGTTTGCTTTGGCTCGCGGAGACGATAAGGTCACACTTGTTGACAAAGCAAACGTCATCACGAACATGTACGGTATGCAGAGAGAGATCTTTATCGAGAAAACGGAAGAATACGGTCTAGAATTAGATTTCATGTTCGTTGATGCAATGGCAATGGCAATGATAGTCCGCCCTGAAACGTTTGGTACGGTAGCAGTGCCTAATCTTTTTGGAGACATACTTACTGACCTAGGAGCTCAACTCCAGGGAGGACTTGGTATGGGTTGTAGCGGCAATATCAATCCTGATGGTGTCAGTATGTTCGAGCCTATCCACGGCTCAGCACCGGACATTGCAGGACGTGGCATCGCCAACCCAATAGCTGCTATACTCGCAGCTCAGATGCTTCTTGAAGATCAAGGATATCCTGGTGAAGGTAAGCTAATCCATAAGGCGGTCACTGAATGTCTCAAAGAGAACAGTACAACGCCAGATCTAGGCGGCAAACTAAATACCAAACAAGTAGGAAGTGCCGTGGCAGAAAAAATTCTCAATGGAAAGGACTGATGAACACACTGGACCTCACATCTGAATACGATTCACTGGAGATCGCTGAAGCTGTTGCTGCGGCCCTTGATCCAGATAATGGAGAGTACGTTAAGATGGAGGTCCGTGAAAAAACCATTTACTTTAAAATAGAGGCTATGTCGGCCGGTTCCCTCAGGAACACGGCCGACGACCTTTTAGCTTGTTTAAAGATCGCTGAAGAGACTTCAGGCCTCATCAGAGGTTCCGCTACGGACTTTGACGGCGACCCCTCTGCCGAATGACATTATTTCTTTCTGAGTCATCATCGCTCTTCCCGTTGCGAGCACATTGTCGTTCCTATCCGTAACGATTACCTCATCCATCGGTCTAAGGCCTGGGTCACAGCCTATTATGAACTGACAAAATGCGTTACGTCCTTGTGTTACGTAAGGTACTGAATCGTCATTCACTACAACACGCATGAATGGAGCCGATACTTCTTTTGCTATACGGGTGGCACCTTCGGTTTTAAGAGTATATAGCCCGTCTCCTGCTCTCATTGAAAGAATGTGTACTCCGTCTGATATTACGTTACGTATTCTATCAGTATTCCTACTCTTTACGAATTCAATATTTCCGCAGAATAATGCTTTCGTTGCAAGTATACCAAATTGATATCTGGAAACTGCTAAAGCACGGAGCATGTCTGCGTCGTAATCTAATGTGCCAGTGTCTTCTATATCTTCAAACTTAACCGTTTCTTTAAAGTCAAATTTTTGGATAAAGTCCATCGTAAGTCCCAAAGATCTATCATCGGTCTCACGGTCGGTTATCTGAGGAAAAAGAGACTGAGATAAAGGATAAAGTTCATCAAGCTCAGCAGGTACAGGTCCGAACGGTGTAACGACGATCGGTGTATAACCGTTACGTCTGGCTATGTCAAATTCTTCAGCATAGGGACGACTGTAAGGCTTACCTGGAATATCGCTGAAAAGCATTGCTTTGTCGGTCGGAGGTATATATCGATTGAATACTCTTGATTCGTATCTTTGGAAAACAGGACGATTATACGTTTCAGATCCCGTATAGAATAATGCACCTTCGCGACTGATCGGATCGTGTATTTCCATAAAGTCGATGTATTCTCTTAATCTCCTTAGTCCATCGAGCATAGCTGGGTGGGCACGACATCTAATCTCGGTCAGTTCCCATAACTTTCCTTCTCGGATGTATCTTTTTACTGTTTCTAGTTCAGTGGTTATCTCGTAAAGGTTATGTCTAGCAATCGTTCCTTCGCGGTCTTTATTGTTCAGCTTTTTAAGAGATTCAAGAGTATGATCTTTGCATGCTGGACATTTACAATTCAACGTCAACATATCCTGGAGACGAGATGTTCCATCAACGAACATCATCCTGTCGTCACGTGCGAACTTCGCATATGATGCAGAATCAAAAAGATCGCATCCCATTAATGCAGCAAATGCCAATATCATAGGATGACCTGCTCCGAAAAGATGTACTGGTCGTCCAGGGTTAATCCCTATCTTTGAGCTCATTATAACGTCTACGAGCTCCGAATATCGATATTGTTCCATAAGTGGCACAACACCGCCAATAGGATGAATGTCGATGTCCATTGTGGCCATCTTCTCTGCACAATAGGTCCTTAGATCGGTATATACGGAACCTTGGATGACACCGTTGATCAGCATGTCGCCCTTCATGTCGCACGCTTCCTGCGTTCGTAGCAACGTTTCTTCAGTGGCCCATCTTGTTTTTTCTTTGGTCCAGTCTGGTTCGGTAAAAATATCCAACACGGTACCGATATCGGTACCTATGCTTTTCTGAAATTCTACTATTTCAGGGTTAGTAAGATCTACTTCTCCATACATGTGGCTCTGAAATGTGCCAGAGTCTGTCATTATGATACCATCAAAATCGAGCATCTTGTGTAATCCTTCAGTAAGAGCTCGTTCTTTAAGCTCAGGATTATTCTTTATAATGTACGAGTTGGTGATAAGTGCACCAAATCCAAATACGTCGCGCAGCTCCTTTGGAGGAACGGTATTGATCCTGGGATTTATCACAGGCAATAAAGCAGGAGTTTCAATAGTGCCAGATGCCGTCTCTAATCTACATATGCGTGATAAGCCGTCTCTTTTGAGAAGTTCAAAATTGACCATGTTTACATGATCCTATTTTGGAGTGAATCGGCATAAATTTTGGATATGGCATTTTTCATCATGACATCTGGAATATCTTCGATATATTCTCTTTCCCAGTCCATGGTCGGCCTTTCAAATTTAATTAACGTAGTGTGTCCAAGATTACACGAATCTTCTATGTCCAGAGTTCTTATTTCCAATCCATCCAGAATATTATGCACGTCTATTCCGTTTATGAACACGGAATTTTTTTCTTTGGTCTCGACGTCAGTATATTTTGCTGATATATCGGCCATCAACATATCGGCCACAAGTCCCATGAGATAGTTCTTCATCTCTTCGTTACTTTTGCGCCTTATTATGTCTAATTCAGGGGGTTCCGCGGAATGTCGGTACTCTATGTCTATCATTGCCATGTGTGGTCAATCAACGCATATGTTAAAATGATTGTTGATAACGTGCCTCGGGCACAATTAAAATACTTTCTTGGTGTACCCAAGGATGTATGTCAGGTCACGATCCAGACGACTTCAAGTTCGTCATACTTGTAAGGAACGATGTAAAGATGACAAAAGGTAAGATTGCAGCACAAGTGGCACATGCATCTGTGAATTGTGCCTTTGCATCTAAAAAAAAGGATTCGGCCAAATTCAATAAATGGTTCGATTCAGGTCAAGCCAAAGTTGTTCTCAAAGTTGATTCTTTACGTGATTTATATGAATTCAAAGCTGTTGCAGAAGCTCTTGGGATAACTTGTTCGCTCATAATAGATGCAGGACGGACACAGATAGAGCCTGGAACTGTTACGTGCCTAGGCATAGGACCAGAAAAAGTCTCTGTGTTAGACAAGATTACCGGCGATCTCAAGATGCTTTAAGCCCTCATCGAAATTTGTTTTTAGTTCCCTCACTAAAATTTTAGCGTTATCTGTTCTCATAGCAGATGACCTGATGCATACGCCAGATCCTCCATTGGATGCTATATGTTTTATGTTGTATGAAGTGATTCCGCCGATTGCATATACTGGTACATTGACTTTTTTACAGATATCTTTGATAAGTTCAGGTCCTTTCGGTACAGTGTCAGGTTTACATTCAGTTTGAAATATGGGGCCTGCAATGAGATAATCGGCTCCAAGTTCTGTAGCTTCTTTAGCCTCTTTGACCGAATGAACTGAAACACCTATAGATGTTAATCCATCACGGTCAGTAAGTCTACGCATTGTTCCAAGAGGTAGTTGCACATTTTCGATATTCATTGCTTTGGCTGTGTTCACATATGAATTGATGCATAAGGGCACACCGTACTCTGTACATATGGCCTGGCACTCGATTGCCAGATACCGATATTCTGGTTCGATCAGATCTTTTTCCCTAAGTATGATCATGTCCACTCCCGATTCAGATATATTTACGATTTGTTCAGCAAAGGGTTTACTCATTATCTTTCGGTCGGTTACAATAAAAACTTTAGATTTCATTTATACCCTCACATAATCGTTGAATACGGGTTGTCTTCCGTTTGATAAAAGAGCTTCCTTGATCTCGTCTAAGCTTCTTGGATCGGATATATCAAATTGAGCATCTCCTTTTTCGGTTCCAGAATGTTCCCCTATGCCCACGCTGACACCGGCAGACATTTTAGTGGCACATATTTTTACTATGTTGTCTCTAAAAATGGGGCGCTCTCTTGTAGATATTGTTTGTCCGGCGTATGGCATGAACAAACGGTATGCCATAGCTACCTGTAGAAGCTGGGATTCAGACACGTTGTTCTCAGCATCTTCATGATTTATAAACGGTCTAAATCTAGGAAGAGAAAATGATATCTCTGCATGAGGGTATTTTCTTTGAATATCTCTAGCATGAAGTCCACAGGCAAAGGAATCCTTTCTAAAATCTGCAAGACCCAGTAATGGAGAGAATCCGACTCCACGCATACCTCCCATAAGTGCTCGTTCTTGTGAATTGAACCGGTATGAGTATATTCTTTTTCGTCCTGCGGGATGTACCTTTTCGTAAATGTCAGTATTATACGTTTCTTGGAAAACTGTAACATAATCAGCACCAGAATCCCGCATTCTTTTGTACTCAGCCGTGTTCATAGGATAAATTTCTAATCCGATATTTAAAAAGTATTTTGACGCCTTTAATACTAATTCTTCTATGTAATTTGGATCTGAATGTGTTCGCGATTCACCAGTTAGTAGAAGAATCTCCTGTATACCCGTGGAGGCTATCACTTTCATCTCTCTATCTATCTCATCGCCGATCAGTTTAGCACGATGAATTTTATTAGAACTGTTGAACCCACAGTATACGCATTTGTTACTGCAATAGTTGGAAGCGTATAAAGGGGTGAATATATTGACTGAATTACCGAAGTGTTTCATCGTTTCTTCTCTGGCTCGCTCTGCCATCTGTTCCATGTATGGTACTGCAGCTGGCGATAGAAGAGCACCGAAATCACTTTCACTTAAATTTTCAGATTTAAGTGCGGCAAGAACGTCACGGTCGTTATATGAATCCTGATTGTATTTTGAAACACGTTCCAGAACGCTTTTCATGAGTCCAGGGTCAATATATTCCATCCCTTCTTCATAATCTTCAGCGTCTGTAAAATCTCTCATGTCATCAATCCTCTAGGAATCCTGTCAAAGGACTGGATGCCTCGGCTCTGTGTTCTAGCACTCTCCCTGGGCCGGACAGATAGGCAAGTCGTCCTGCTTCTATAGCGATCTTAAAAGCTCTAGACATGACAGCTGAGTCATTGGCGGTGGCAATAGCAGTGTTCGCCATTATTGCAGCTGATCCAAGTTCCATTGCCTCGCATGCTTGTGATGGTCTTCCTATTCCTGCATCTACGATTATGGGTAGATCTATTT
>CAYYMA010000006.1:0-19452 GCA_964472805.1 uncultured Methanomassiliicoccales archaeon
TTGAGATCGCCAGTCAGTTAGGCGTATCTGAGGGGACCATCAGAAGCAGGGTCCACAGGATGACACAGGATGGCGTTATCCGAGGCTTTACAATAAAAACCAGCTCGAGAAACGTCAAGGCTTTGGTGGAGATACGTGTGAACGTTAATACAGATACAGAAAAAATAGCAAAAGAACTGGCAGGATACGATGGCGTTACAGAGGTTTTCGAGGTGACAGGCGACCAAGATATCGTTGCAATAGTCGATGTTGAGTCGTCCAATCATCTAAACGACATAATCGAGAAAGTAAGACGTTACGATAATACTCTCAGTACGAGGACCAGATTGATATTGAAGGAACACTTTGGAGGAGCCTGAATGTTTGCAGGATGCGCCACCGCACTTATCACCCCATTTAAAAACGACGGTACCGTCGATGAAGATGCTTTCCGAAGACTTATTGACTTCCAAGAGGAGAACGGAATAGACGTTATCGTTCCCTGCGGCTCCACCGGAGAGTCGGCAACCCTCAGTTCGGAAGAACATGTACGAGTGATCGAGATCGCAATAGATCAAGCAAAGAAAGCTAAAATACTCGCGGGAGCAGGGAGCAATTCTACTTCGGAGGCTATAACTCTAAGTAAGCACGCCGAAGACCTAGGTGCGGACGGAGTGCTTTCCATATCTCCATATTACAATAAACCCACTCAGGAAGGGATATATTTACATTACAAAGCCATCGCAGAATCCACAGACATACCGATCGTGGTTTACAATGTGCCTAGCCGTACTGGTTCAAACATTACATCGGACACTATGCTTCGTATGGCCGAGATTCCTGGGATCGCAGCCGTGAAGGAAGCCAGTGGCAACGTTTCACAGGTACACAGAATCATAGCAAACAAACCAAAAGGATTCGAGGTCCTAAGCGGAGACGACGCCCTTACATTACCTCTAATGAGCTTAGGTGCGGATGGCGTCATTTCAGTTACGGGCAATTGCTGTCCTGAACTCATGAGTAAAATGGTCCATTGTATGCAGAAAAATTCAGCATCGGATGCCCTTAAAATATGTAACACGTTACTGCCCTTGTTCAATGCACTATTCGTTGAACCGAACCCTATACCGATCAAGTTCGCAATGAAAAGATTAGGTTTCGGTAACGGGATTCCAAGACTTCCTCTTACACCTTTGAGTGAAATAGGACGAGCCATCCTTATTCCCGCCCTTGAAAAACTGGGGCTGTGATTATATGACCAAAGTTGTAGTGGGTGGTGCTACCGGCAGGCTTGGAAATATGATATGCCAGCTTATCTCAGAATCTGACGATTTAGAACTAACAGGAGCAATAGTATCCGAGAATAGTAACAACACAGAAAAAGATGTTTTTGGTATCAAAACATCAGGCCCTGACAGCCTGTTAAGACTTGCAGGGGATGCGGATGTTTATGTTGACGTAACATCACCAGATGCTGCTGCGAAAGTCGTAGCAAATATTCCTGAAACGGGATGCAACCTCATTGTAGGAACTACTTCGATACCTCAGGACAAGATCGATCTGATGACATCCAATACAGCAAAATATGGCACGTCCTCACTTGTGACAGCCAATTTTGCGATAGGCGTTAACGTATTCTGGAAGATGTGTGAAGTTCTAACAAAATATCTTCCCGATTACGATATCGAAGTGATCGAATCACACCATAATAAAAAGAAAGATGCACCTTCAGGTACAGCCGCCGAGGCTGTAAGAAGACTGCAGGAAGTCTCTAGTAAAGAGGAAACCGTTTACGGAAGAGAAGGCGTCATTGGCGCCCGCGGAAAGGAGATAGGAGTTCATTCAATAAGAGCAGGCAACATCATTGGTGACCACACCGTGCTCTTTGCGAAGAACTCAGAGGTCATCGAACTTACCCACCGAGCAGGATCACGTGATATGTTCGCTCTTGGATGTATAGGTTCGATACGTTGGATAGCAAAGAAGAAGGATGGTAAAGTTCACAACATGAACGAGGTGCTTGGAATATGTTGACAGTTATGAAATTCGGAGGATCCAGTATGGCATCCCCAGAAGCGTTTGAACGAGTGGCAGACATAATAGAATCCACAGAAGGTAACAAGGTCGTCGTAGTGTCAGCAATATCAGGAGTCACTAACTTTTTGATAGAAACGGCAGAGAACGAGATCATAAATTACGATGAAGTTCTTAAAATATTTTCAGAAAAACACGTGGACATCGCAAAACAGATGTTCAATGATGATCAGATGAAAGAATTCTTGAAAGAATATCATCCACGTATAACTTCCTTTGAAAAGGCACTTAGGGGCGATCGAAACGATGTGTTCTACAAGGACGCGATCACCTCATCCGGTGAAAGATTCTCTTCGCTAATATTGTGTCATGTTTTGAAATCCAGAGGAATGAAATCCGTAGCACTCACATCAGCCGCTGCGGGCATACATTCCACAGGAATACCGCTTTCCGGATATGCTGACCTTAAGCGCACTGACGCCGGAGTCAACATGAAAGTTAGACCGATCATAGATCAAGGAATCATTCCGATAATCACCGGTTTTTACGGAATGAACGATGTCGATAAACCTCTGACCTTTGGTCGCGGTGGTTCTGACTATTCAGGTGCTGTTGTAGCCAACGCACTGATGGCCGACGAGCTTCAGATCTGGACGGACGTCGACGGATTCATGTCCGCCGATCCCAAAATCGTTAATGACGCTGTACTTATCCAAGAGATGAACTATGGCGAGGCCGCGGAACTTGCATATTTCGGTGCTAAAGTATTACATCCCAGAACGATAGAACCAGCCAGACAAAGACACATTCCAGTATGCGTAAAAAATACGTTTAACCCTGCATCCCCGGGAACCATGATACATCATCTCAGAGGACCTCAGAACGGACTGCTGATGAGCGTTGCTGCAAAAACGGATCTTTCCATAATAACAATAAGTTCAGCAGAAATTGCTTATCGCCCAGCCATGGTCGCACGCATTATAGAAAAAATAGCGGAAAAGAACGTGATAATCTATTCGATATCTACTTCGTTATCAACCGTGGCGTTCCTTCTGCATAATAACGATGTTCAGCAAACGTTGAACCAACTGAATACTTTAGCTCAGAGCGATATCGAAAAGATAAATGTTAAGAGCGATGTGGCACTTGTGTGCTGTGTCGGAGATGACCTGCTCGATAAGTGCGGAGTATCAGGCGACATATTCGGTGCTGTCAAAGACGTAGGAACGAACGTAGAGATGATCTCAGAAGGAGCGTCTGATTCGTCACTGAACTTTGTAGTCCCTATGGAAATGTTGGTCAGTACCGTAAGAGCACTCCATGCTCAATTTGTGAGGGGATAAGATGGAACAATATGAGTCGAACGGTAACAGGATGTTATTTGCCGGAATGTACGCCAGTGATATTGCAAAGGAGTTCGGTACTCCTGTTTACGTAACGGACGAACAAAAACTGAGAGAGAACTACCGCAGCATATACGGTGCGTTCTCTGAAGAAATGGATACACGTGTCAACTATGCGTGTAAGGCCAACAGCAATCTTGCTATACTGAAAGTATTGGAACAAGAAGGCTCTGGTATAGACGCAGTCTCTATAGGCGAGATCAAAACCTGTCTAAAGGCAGGCTTCACAGCAGATCGTATCCTTTACACGGGAGTGAATGTCAGTAACGAAGAACTGAAAGCTATCTCTGATCTAGGCGTCATGATCAACATTGACTCCGAATCACAGCTTGAAAGATTAGCAAAGATTCACCCAGGAGCGGAAATATCCATAAGGATCAATCCGGACGTCGGAAGTGGACATTGCGATAAAGTAGTAACAGGAAAGAAAGGAACAAAATTCGGTATACCTGTAGACCGTGCAATCGAAACATATTCCAGAGCTAAAGACCTTGGATTTGACATCCTCGGGATACATGCTCATATCGGTTCAGGAGGAAATGACCTGGATCCCTTCCTGGATGAGGTCGAAGTACTCGTTAACATAACTAACTCATTGAGCGAGATAGGCGTTGACCTGGAGTTCATAGACATCGGTGGCGGCATTGGTATACCGTACAAGTTAAATGAAGAACCGATGAACGTCAAAGAACTAGCAATAGAAGTGACAGATATGATAAAGATGGAAACAGAAATAAAAACCATCATTGTCGAACCTGGCAGATATATCGTAGCCAATACTACCTTATTACTAACGAAATGCGTTGACGTTAAAGATTTAGGAAACAAGAAGTTCGTAGGTGTTGATGCAGGAATGAATACTCTAATTCGTCCCGCGATGTATGACTCGTATCATCATGTAGCCATAACCGATAAATTTGGAAAGGCTTGCACAGCAAGATATGATGTAGTCGGCCCGATATGTGAAACAGGAGATTATCTTGCACATAATCGTGTTCTTCCTAACCCCGAAGAAGGGGATATACTTGCTATATATGATACTGGAGCTTACGGATTTTCGATGTCCAGTAATTACAATTCCAGACCTCTTTGTAGAGAGGTCCTCGTAAATAACGGTAAAGCAGAACTTATACGAGAAGCCGAAACAATAGAAGATCTTTGGATACACCAAAGTATCCCTCAGAGGCTGCTTTAATGATATTTTGGAAATATCATGGAACTGGAAATGATTTTGTACTCGTTGACGGAATGGACGGTACCGTAAAGATTGATAAAGAATGGTGTAAAAAAGTCTGCAGAAGGAATTTCGATGTAGGTGCGGACGGAGTCCTTTACATAATGCCAGGCGAAGACACCGATATAACGATGAGAATTATCAACGCTGACGGCACCGAAGCGGAGATGTGCGGCAACGGCATACGCTGTGTCGCCAAACACGCATACGACCACGGCTTGGTTAAAGATCAAGTGTTCAGCATACACACTCTTGCAGGTGAAAAAAATGCTAAAGTTACTCTTGGCGAAAACGGTAAAGTTTTAACGGCATCCATAGACATGGGAGCACCGATATTGAATGGAAAATCCATACCGATCAAACATAGCGGACGATTTGTAGATGAACCGTTCGTAATAGGATCTCTCAGAATAAGAGGGACCGCGATATCCATGGGAAATCCTCATTTTGTAACTTTCACAGAACTTCCTGAAGAAACGGTCAATAGACTTGGCCCAGAATTAGAAAGACATGAATTCTTTCCAAATAAGACGAACGTAGAATTCTGTCATATGAAAGATGGAAAAATATATGTTCGTACTTACGAACGTGGTGCGGGATGGACCCTCGCCTGTGGCACAGGAGCAAGTGCATCGACAGTTGCCGCGGCCTTAATTGGTCTAGTCCCCTTCGATCAACCGATCGACGTGCACCTTCCAGGAGGATGGCTTAAGATAACGGTAGCCAGAGACCTAGGATACGTAATAATGGAAGGATCTGCAGAATTTGTATTCAAAGGAGAAAATTAAAATGGTAAAATACGAACAGTCAGAAAGGCTACAAAAACTACCACCTTACTTATTCGTAAGACTGGAAGAGCTGACCTCTAAAAAAAGGGAAGAGGGACTGGATATCATCGATTTTGGTATCGGCGATCCAGACCTACCTACGCCTGAACCGATTGTAAAAGCGGTACAGGATGCCTTACCTATCAATAAGAATCAAAAATATTCGTCGTCACAGGGCGAAAAGGATCTACGTGTGGCAATAGCCGAATGGTACAAGAACAGATACAATGTAGATGTGGATCCAAACACTCAGGTGTGCGTAACATTAGGTTCCAAAGAAGCTATCTTCAACATTTCCCAGGCGTTCGTTAACGTGGGAGAGACCATAATCGCACCCAGCCCAGGATATCCTGTATATTCTGGGGCCGCTGCACTGTTCAACGAGTGTATATCCGCCGAGGTTGATCTCAAACCTGAGAACGACTGGCTCTTGGACGTCAATGATTGTCCAAAAAATGCAAAGATGATGTACCTTAATTATCCGAATAATCCCACAGGTGCCACCTGTGACGTGAATTATCTGAAAGGTGTAGCAGAATGGTGTGCCGAAAATAAAACGATACTTTCGTACGATAACGCGTATTGTGAAATGTGCTATGATGGATATAGAGCACCTTCGGTCCTTCAAGCGACTCCGGACGCCATAGAGTTCGGCTCCTTTTCAAAGACGTTCAACATGACAGGATTCAGGCTGGGATACGCCGTTGGTGACCCAGATCTCATATCAGGCCTTAAGAAATGTAAGGGGCAGATTGACTCGGGTGCACCGATATTCATTCAAAAGGGTGGTATCAAAGCACTGAGTATGTATGGAAAGGACGGTTCCGCTCCACAGATCGTAAATGACAATATGAATATCTATGCAGAAAGACGTAATGCCATCGTAAAAGGTCTTAGGAATCTCGGATTTGATGTAAAGATGCCTAAAGGTACGTTTTATATTTGGTTCGACTGCGGGATGCCTTCCATGAAGTTCACAGAAAAACTGATCGATTGCGGCGTAGTATTTACTCCAGGATCAGGATTCGGAAAGTCTGTCGATAGTTACGTTAGAGTTGCTACGACCCAGACCATAAAGAGAATAGAAGAGGCGTTCGAAAGGATCGAAAAAGTACTTTGATCACTTCGGGAACATATTCTTGGAGTGCTTGAGTGCCTCGACCACAGGTAAAGGCTTTCCCATTAGGAAAGACTCTAGTGCACCGCCTCCAGTGCTTGTGTAAGCAAAGCTATCAGATAAATCAAAATTATCGGCGGCGGCACCTGTGTGTCCTCCACCGATAACGGATTGTCCTTTACTGTCGACCATGGCTTTCATGAGCACGTGTGTTCCAATATCGAACCCTTCTTCCTCTATCACTCCAGCAGGGCCAGACATAAACGATGTATTAGACGATAGTATAACTTTCCTAAATTTCTCTGCACTATCGTCTCCAATATCAATTGCTGGCTCTTTTGTCGGTAGATCGCCAATATTAACTGAAACTCTAATTCCATTCCTTTTAACGGCAACGTCTACTGGCAATAATATTCGCTGACCGTATGTGTTAAGCACGGACCTAGCAGCATCGAGGTTCTCTTCAGTAAGCTCTTTTTTGAGTGAATTGAGGCTTGCCTCTCCAATATTCACGCCACGAGCATAAAGGAAGGCGTTACCTGCCAATCCTGTAAGGATTACCGTATCAGCCATTCCAGTACCTAAAACATGTTCGATCATTATTGAAATCTCCCCGAACTTTGCTCCTCCCAGTATGAACACCGAAGGACGTCTTGGTTCATCGAATATTGCACTAAGTGCAAAAAGTTCTTTCATCATCAGCCTACCAGAGGCAGAGGGCATCTTCGTTTCAAAGCCGACTAGGGAACTTTGTGAACGATGAGCGGCTCCGAAAGCATCACAAACATAGTAATCGAACAAAGGTGCCAGCGTACAAACTATCTCGGATTCTGCCTGAACTTCCATGTTCGCCTCAATAGATTCAGAATCTATCTCCCTGACGTTACCTAAAAGAAGCACTTCACCGCACTTTAGAGCAAGGATTTCTCTCTTCGCATCCTCACCTAACACATCATCTACATACTTCACCGGAGAATTGAGATTCTTTGCAAGCCGATCCGCATGTTGTTGTAATGGAATAAAATCCCATGTATCCTTCCTACCTTGATGGCCCATTATGACAAGTCTGGCACCTTTGCCTGCTAACTCTCTAACAGTTGGAACCACTCTACGAATCCTTGAATCATTGAGTATTAAGAGAGAATCCTTTTCCAGGGGACAGTTTATGTCCACTCTAAGCAGGACTTTCTTATCCTTAAAATTAAAATCACTCAAGGTGTAGAAATCTCGCATTCTAGAACCTCAATGTTTGTAGGGAATTCCAATGGCCATATTGGTCAACAACATCGATTCCTTAGCGTCACAGAGCTTACACATGGACCGTATACAGTCAACGTTCTCGGGAACCACGTCCGATTCTTGGTGAACCGCCTGATAGTAATACAATGTGTTACCCGTAGACCTAACGCCGTCTTCCCAGACCACTATCTCGTACATGTTGGACCTGTCCCTTGCAAGATCCCTAGCCAACTCCATAACTTCAGCAGTAGACTTTATGCCTGAATCGGTGTTGACCATTCTCACACGAGGAGAATTCCTTATTACTTCTAAGGCTTCTTCAGTACTGGCACTGTTCTTAAGTTCCAGCGTCACCGTATGCATGTGCATCAATGTTGTTGATGCTTTTATCGCCATTGTGTTTATGTTAACCCAAGGCATGATACTACGCACGTCAGGACCATGATGGGTTGGAAGATTTACAGAAGGCTCCAAAGCATTTATTGGTCCACCTTTGCTGTCTCCAGGGTCCGCTCCTCTCCTGACCAACGTCACGTAAGCCTTATCCACGCCGAACTGATGGTCCAACGGATACAACGTTCTTAGAAGTCCTGTAGTATTGCAAGATACAACGCGAGAGAACTGTGCACCCCATGATTCTTGATAATTTGCAGTTGAATTGAAAGAAATACCTGTGAGGCTATGGTCTTCGCCACCTTGGAAGATAGCTTTGATCCCTGCCTTTGCGTACATAGCCTTGTACTCCTGCCCTACGTTACCTGGCGTACAGTCGACCATTATGTCCACCTTGTTACAAAGGTCCTGTACGGTACCTTCTACGGGAACATTTGCCTTTTCGAACAGTTCCACCCTGTCCGGAGGAACGTAAAGATCTAGGCCTCTGTATCTTGCGACTTCGGACTCGAAGGATGGTCGTGTCTTAGTTACTCCGACGACCTCCATGTCTCCCTGCGCTTCCACAGCGGTCGCAACCCTTTTGCCAATCGTTCCGAAACCGTTGATACCGACCTTAATTGCAGTCATGAAACACCTACTGTGGACGTATGTCTCCCAAATACATAAAGTTCTTCTGCGACATCGTTTCCATAATTTCACCAAATAACATTATAAAAAATAAGCGTGATACGTTGACGGGGATTACCATGAAAGGAAATAGAGCATTACTCCAAATGCTGGAGGACAGAGGTGTCGAGACCATGTTTGGATATCCAGGAGGAAGTGTAATATCGATCTACGATGAGATTATGAACTCTTCGATAAATCACGTCCTTGTACGCCATGAACAGTGTGCCGCCCATATGGCAGATGGATTTGCACGTGCAAGTGGTAAACCTGGAGTTTGTATTGCCACCAGTGGACCTGGTGTCACCAACCTGATAACAGGTATAGGCACAGCATACGCTGATTCAACACCTATGCTGGCACTTACAGGACAGGTCGGAACCGGATCCATAGGGCTCGGTGCTTTCCAAGAAGTCGACGCTTACAGCCTACTTATGCCTATCACCAAACACAACTTCAGAGTTCTGGACGTCGACAGACTTCCTCATGCCGTGGACGAAGCGTGGCAGATATGTCAAACCGGCCGTCCCGGACCAGTTCATATAGACCTTCCTTCGGATCAGATGAACTCCGATATAGACGAGAGTCTACTGGGACTCACATACGGAATTAAACATCCAAAGGAGAACATGACAGAAATAGGTACAGCCATCCAGTGGATCAAAGAGGCAGAAAGACCTGTTCTACTGATCGGAGGAGGCACCATCAACTCAAATGCTTCAGCTGAAGTCGTTAAACTTGCTGAACTTATCAGAGCTCCTTGCGTGTTCACACTGATGGGCATCGGATCGGTCCCTTCGGAACATCCGCTTAACCTGGGACCTTTGGGAATGCATGGAAGAATGTGTGCTCTAGATACGTTCCATCAGGCCGATTTAGTCATAGCCATAGGTACGAAGTTCTCAGACAGAACGTTTAGTTCTCATACCCGTTTCTCTAAGAGTTGCAAGGTCGTACAAATCGATATAGACGGTACAGAGTTCGACAAACACGGCAATAATGATGTTAATCTACTGTGTGATGCGAAAAAGGGTACACAAGCATTGATAGACGGTCTTACAGGTTACAATACCGGTCACGCAGACTGGGACAAAGCTTACTCGGAATATAGAAAAAATTGCATATGCAATATGGATATCAACGAGACCCCCATTGTTCCACAGAAAGTCCTCTTTGAGCTTAACAAGTTGATAGACAAAGATCATGATATGATCGTTACGACGGACGTTGGACAGAACCAGATGTGGGCGATGCATTACTTGCATGTTCACAAACCCAGACATTTCCTTTCATCAGGAAGTTTTGGAACAATGGGCTTCGGTTTCCCTTCTGCAATAGGTGCCAAGGCTGCAAAACCAGACAGCACCGTCGTTACGATAACGGGAGACGGAGGATTCCAAATGGTCCAGCAGGAACTGGCAACAGCAGTCACGGAAGATCTACCAGTCGTTATTGTTATGTTGAACAATGGATGGCTTGGAATGGTCAAACAATGGCAGAAGCTGTTCTGGGACAGACGTTACAGTGAGACTGAACTAGGTATGATACCGAACTTCTCCAAAATCGCAGAAGCCTACGGAGCAAGAGGTATGATAGTCGATAAACCTGGAGACATCGCCGATGCTCTTAAGATTGCAATCGACAGCGGAGAAACCTGTTTGCTCGACGTTCACGTCAACCCAGAAGAGGACGTTCTTCCTATGTTACCTGCCAATCCCAATCAATCGCTGATCAAGGGTCGTTGTCCATACTGACTGTGACGAGTTCAAAATAAACGAACGATACCTTTTAGTGTATAAAGTAATTGGACGTATCTAATAGGTGGATTAAATGAAGATTTACCATGACTCAGATGTGGACATAAATGTCCTTAAAGGAAAAACAGTCGCCGTCCTGGGCTACGGATCCCAGGGTAGGGCTCAGGCCCTCTGTTTCAGAGATTCTGGACTTGATGTTGTAATCGGTCTCAGAAAAGGCGGAAAATCTTGGAACAAAGCCAAAGAAGATGGTTTCAAAGTCGCCGAATTTGCTGACGCCGTAAAGGGCGCGGACGTTGTAATGATGCTCCTGCCTGATGAGGTCCAGCCTAAGGTGTACGAACAGTTCGTAGAACCCAACATAAAGAAGGGAGCTGCACTGGAATTCGCACACGGATTCGCGATTATATACAAGACCATCGTACCTCCAAAGGACGTGGACGTCATCATGATGGCACCCAAGGCACCAGGAGACAAAGAAAGGGACGTTTTCGTAGAAGGATTCGGAGTTCCGGCACTTGTCTGCGTTCACCAGGATTATACTGGGAATGCAAAGAACATCGCCCTGGCACTTGCAAAAGGCCTTGGATCTACCCGTGCAGGAGTGTTTGAGACTACTTTTGAGAACGAGACCCTCACCGATCTTTTCGGAGAACAGGCAGTTCTATGCGGAGGAGCCACAGCACTTATAAACTCGGGATTCAAGATTCTCACAGAAGCAGGATATCCTCCTGAAATGGCGTACTTTGAGGTTTGTCATGAAGTCAAACTCATCGTGGACCTGATCAACGAAGGCGGATTTGAAAAGATGTGGCACGTTGTTTCTAACACCGCCGAATACGGCGGACTTACAAAGAGAGACCTTGTAATTACCGAAGAATCCGAAAAAGGCATGAGAAAAATCTTGAAAGACATAGAGTCCGGTAAATTCAAAGACGATTGGACTGCCGAGTGGGCGAACGATCTGAAAAATCTAAAGGCGATGGAAGAGAAAGAGAAAGAACTCCCAATCGAAATCACTGGAAGACAGATCAGAAGACTCTTCGAGAAGAAAACAGTAAACTGAAACTATTGGGCCGGTGGTGTTGTGAGTAGGATGAAGATCGTCACAAGGAGCGGCGAACATTACGCTGAACTTGACGATTCTGATGTCTCCAACGCCATCTGGCTCTCTTTACCTTTTAAAACCTCTCTGAATATGATGGAGGGTCTGATCTATTTTGAAATGCCTTTGGATCCGAACACCTCAGGAAAAGAAAGTATAACGATTTTAGAAAAAGGAGACGTAGCATGGTGGCCTGGTCCTAGGGCACTGTGCATATTCTACGGACCGACTACCTTAAGCGGAAAGGACAAAAAGCCTGTATCTCATCATCCAGTGATAAAGATCGGAAATATCCAGGACTGTGATGGCCTTGAAGACTCCGGTGACCGACAACGCATCCTGATTGCTCAGGATTTTTGATCATACGATAGTAAGTGAACGATCAAATGAAGTCAATCTCTCAGCACCTTTTTTCTTTACTAAACAAGTATCTTCGATACGTATGCCGCCGATGTTCGGTAAATAAATTCCAGGTTCAGCAGATATCACGTTTCCCTCATGCAACGTTTGTTCTGATCTGCAGTAAATTGATATGGCCTCATGTATGTTCATTCCCAGGCCGTGACCGAAGGTGTGTATCATCTTTCCCTTAAACTCGCCAGCGTCGATTATCTTACGTGCTTGTATATCCGCTTCTGAAGCTGGCACACCGTCGCTGTAACATTGGAATCCGACCTCTTGAGCTTCTTTTACTGTGTTGTAGGCCCTCTTAAGAATGTCCGAAGGTTCACCAAAGAAGACCGTGCGGGTCATATCCGAACAATATCTTGCATATTTGGTACCGAAATCAAACAGTGCCACGTCTCCTTTTTTTAATTTCCTATCCGTAGGGGAATGATGAGGCATGGATGCGTTAGGTCCGAATGCAGCTATCGTTTCAAAAGCGTTACCCTCGCCACCTAGTTCCCTCATCCTATTATCCATAATGGAGGCGACTTCTTTTTCTGTTATATCCATCTTCAATATACTGGGTATTTCTTCTGCAACCTTGGATGATATCGTACATGCTTTACGGATCGCAGCTATCTCTTTTTCATCTTTGATTGCTATTGTTTCGTTAATGCTATTAGTTGCATCCACAACGTTAACGTCAGTATTTTTTCTTACATATTCGACGCCAGCGTATGTTGCACTATCAAGATTGAATCCGACATCCTTACAACCGTTCAAAAGTTCTTTTAAAATATTTTTACGATCTTCACGACCTTCGTACTCGTGTATGGTCCCTTTTCCTTTCCTGGCACCTTCTGCCTCAAGTGGACTTACGATTACGTCTAACTTACCGTCCCTAACGACCGCAATACCTCCTTCGAATGTACCGGACGTTTGTTCCGTCAAATACCAAAATACCGAATCCATGAACGGATCCTGCCCGTTCATTATTACAACAGCATCCATGTCTGTCGCTTTTGAAGAAAGCCTCTTGGCTCTAGATGAGAACATAACCCTATGATAAGGGTAGTTTTATGAAAAGGTTTTCAAAGTGCTATCCAAACGTTCTTTATCAAGCTCTTCAAAGCATGGGATGCCGAAAGTGCAGCAAGATGGGAAGTTCTAGGATTATCAGGGGATGGAACGTTGTACGTGTGGCACACCGCATCTCCGAATTCACCACTATACTTAAGCTCGTGTGAATTGCTTGTGACTTCAGGGTCTACAACGATTGTAACCCTTGTTTTATCGAAACCGATGCCAAAAAGACTGACGGTAGCTGCAACGTTGATGTTCTTAGGGAATAATTTTACCGCTTCTCTGGCTGTGCCCGAAAATACTACAGTTCTTTCTTTCAGATCATCCACCACGATACCTTTATCCAGAACGTATGGTACGTCTTCAAGGCTCTTTGGACCTTTAGTAGTAATAAGTTCAACATCCTTGATGCCTGCTTCTCTTGCAGATCTAAGTCCATCCACACCACATACCGCACCTGATGGAATATAGATACATGACTCGGTCTTGGACGCCTTTTCAAAAATCTCGTTCCTAAAATCGTCGTCGACCAAAGCTCCTACTGACATCAACATCATGTTGACACCTCTTTCGACAACGATGGGCAGGAAGGTCTTTGCAGCATCCTGAGATGCGGCTTCTATGACCATATCGCAGTGATAGAGTTCTTCTTCAACCGAGTCTGTAACGATACCTTTCTTTGTAGTGGCAGCAACACGTTCAGCTGCCTCTTGCTTCGTGTCGTAAAGATAGATCCTCTTAACCTCTGGCATATTGTCGGCGGTTAGAGCAAGGCTCGTACCGATGGACCCACACCCGATAATTGTAATGCGCATGAAACAAGCAATTATACGGATATATTAAGAACTTATGCAAACAACCTTTATTTTTTTGCATATCGAAGATCGTTCATATTTTTACTACGATATTAGTATTTTATATACGAATATCGAAAAATTAGTAGGCCTCGAACATCCGATGGTTCCTTTAACCTGCATGAACATCATACGTTGTGCATTCTTATGAGAGACTGGAGCATACCGCGGACGCTTTTGTAAAGTGTACTGGCGAAACCGTGGAAGAGTGTTTCGAAAACGCCGCTTATGCGCTGTTCGATCAGACTGTAGACCTGAGAGGAGTGTCCCCTATCGAGGATGTGCAGGTAGAAGTACACGGCAATACGATAGAACAACGTCTTTACAACTTTCTTTCAGAGCTTCATTTTATCGAAGAGACCGAACGTATATTCCTATGCGAGTTCTCTGTTCGGTTTGAAGACGAAAACGTGATATGTTACGCAAAAGGAGAAAAATTAGATTTGACACGTCATAAGACCAGGACAGAAGTAAAAGCCGTCACGTACCACATGTTGACCGTCGATGAGAAAACGCCTAGCATCACGGTGCTCTTCGACATATAATAAAATACACCGATTGAGGTTATGATTTCAATGCTACGAATAGGCTGGTTCTCAACAGGCAGGGGCTCGGGCTCCAGGAATCTCCTAAAGGCCGTTATGGACGAAAAGGCCAAGGGGAAGTTGGATGTTGAGATCGCTTTTGTGTTCTGCAACTGGGACAACACAGAAGATAACAACCCACGTAAAGACCAAAGGGATATGTTCTTCGATATGGTGAACGGTTACGGTATACCGTTGATCAAAAGTTCTTGGAAAAAATTCAGACCCGAACTTAGAAAGGACAACGAAGACAAATGGAGAGTAGAATACGGAAAGGTTCTAAGAAAAAAGACCGGCGTCTACGACTTTGATCTTGGGATACTTGCAGGTTATATGCTTTGGGTGGACGATGAAACATGTAATACATACGATCTACTGAACCTACACCCCGCACTCCCAGATGGACCTAAAGGCACATGGGAAGATGTAATCTGGGAACTTATTAAAGATAACGAGAACGAACAGGGTGCCATGATACACCTATGTACAGAAGAATGGGACCGCGGTGCACCCGTATCATATTGCCAGTTCTCAATAAGAGGTCACGGATATGACGATCTCTGGCACAAGTACACTAATAAGCTCAAAGGAAGGACAGCTGACCATATAAAAGAAGACGAAGGCGTTGAAGAACCTTTGTTCAAAAAGATTCGAGATGATGGAGCGAAGCGTGAACTCCCTTTGATAGTTTCCACGATAAAAGCATTCGCAGATGGAAAAATATCCATCAAGAACAAGACACTTTACGCGGGTCAGAAAGAGTTAGAAGGACCATACGACCTAACGAAGGAAGTTAACGCTTCACTGAGGTGATCTGTTGGCAGAATTTGATACTCTGGACGAACTTGGATTTGTAAACGATAAACAATTTATCTGCAGCTGTTGGGGATTTCTAACCAGGAACAACGGAACCAGAGACCTAATTGACCGCTTCGTACGCAACGGCGGGCACTTTTACGATGTTGTTTCTAGATATGATTCCCTTTGTACTTATGTTCTTAACCGGGACATAAGCAGTTTAGGACACACTATGAAAATTACGGCCCCGTTCCTGAAAGCATTCGGTGCCACTGACCTTCAAATGCACAATGCCAGTGCAGAAACACTGGAACTCATGCCTGAGGCGGGAACTACGATGCGTTACGCATTGAACGTTATGTCCACTTTCATCACCACTAGTCTTTACGAACATGACGTGATGAACATCTGCGATAGCCTGGATATCCCAATGGGGAACATAAACTGTACTGAACTTAGTCTTGATGCACAAGATATGTCCAGACAAGATGCTAGGGCCCTACGGGACGCGGCATCCATAGTTACCTCGTTAAGAATACCGAAGACAGAATACTTGCTCGATGTGCCTATGGAACTCGATCCACTTGATGTAAAGATTTTAAAAACCATGGATGACCTTGCAGCTGAGCTCATGGCGATGGAATCTGCTAGCTCCATGATGCGATCTATGACATCCGTTGGATCTAATGATAAAGCCTATGCACTATTAGAAATAAGGAGAAAAACGTCCATAGATCTTGACGGGACTGCATACATAGGTAGCGATACTTCAGATTATCAATCCATGGAACTTGTTAAAGAAAGTGGAGGTTTGGCACTTTCGTTTAATGGTGCGGATTTTGCTGTTCGTGGAAGCAACGTGGCGATTCTTTCTAATGACTGCACAGTGGCCGGCGTGCTACTACAGGAATTTTATAACGGCGGGATAGAGGCTGTTTTAGATCTGGTTAACAACTGGGATAGGAAATCGCTCAAGAAAGGATCGTACTCCGATCCGCACCTGATGGAAGCTATGTTGGCCGCGAACCCCAAGAAACTTCCCGAAGTGGTCGCAGTTAACAGACAGAACGTAGAAGAGATCTCTAAAAAAAGTACTGCTTATCGTAAACGTATCTTGAGATTCAAAAGTAAATCCTCGGATTATCACAAGTATTGAAAGGAATAGTGCTCCGGTCGGGATTCGAACCCGAGTGTCAGCCTCGAAAGGGCCGAATGATTGGCCGCTACACTACCGGAGCCTACGGCGTCCATATTTGAGGATGATTAAAATAGTTTGTGTATAGAAGGCTGAAAAATACACTATATACGCCCCGTTGTAAGAAATTATTAATATAAGACTGCGGACATAGGAACCATATGGTAGATAGAGGACCACCGGCAATCGGTGAAGAAGACGTATCGAGGATACGTATGCCCAACATAAAAGAGGGCGAAATATTCGGGATAGCAGACCAATTGCTAGGAGCTTCCAAAATCCGCGTTATGTGCGAAGATGGAGTTTCTAGAATGGGGCGCATTCCAGGAAAGATAAAGAAACGCATGTGGATAAGAGAAGGAGATCTTTTAATCGTTTCGATTTGGGACTTCCAGCCAGAAAAATGCGACATTAAATTCAGATACACTAGAACACAGGCTGTAAACCTCAGTAAGAGGCGCAGGATTCCGAAGTCTATCGATATATACTGAGGCTGATCGGACATGCCCTCCTATGATGAGATCTACTCCTACATGGAGAGACATGTCGACAGCTTAAAGACCAACAAGATCGGCGACGAGAGGCAGACGGAAGGCGAGGTGTTCGACAAACGAACTATCATGACCCTTTACGAATTCATGACTTCTGGAACTATCGACGCGGTACTCTATCCAATATCTACCGGAAAAGAAGGTAACGTGTTCTACGCTGAAGATCCAGAAGGTGCTCCGCTAGCACTTAAAATATTTAGAACGTCCACGTCAACGTTCAAAAGGATCGCCAAATATATCGAAGGAGATCCAAGATTCAAGAACCTCTCTAAAAACCGGGTCAAACTTATTTACGCGTGGACACAGAAGGAATTCAAAAACCTGCACCGCTATTACGAAGCAGGGATACCTGTTCCTGAGCCAATCGCGTATGAGAACAATTGCCTTATAGAGGAATTCATCGGTGACGAGACTGGTCCATCACCCCAGCTCAAGGACGTCTATTTAGAAGATCCAACAGAGACCTACGATGAAATAATATCGTTCATAATAGATGGCTGGAAAGATGCACACCTTGTGCACGGCGATTTAAGCGAATATAACGTTCTTATGTCCAAGGAAGGGCCAGTATTGATCGACTGCGGACAAGCGATGACAAACGATTTCTTTGGAGCAAAAGAACTTCTCGAACGCGATATCAAGAACGTTAACAGATTTTTCGGTACTCGCGGTGCAGAGCTCATCGCACCCGAAGTTATTATGAAAGAGACCCTTAGTGTAGAGGTCGAGGAGGAAGACACATGAGAGCTATCAGGGTCACAGCCGACAGGGTCGGAGTACTTATCGGAAAATCCGGTGCAACTAAAAGAATGCTTCAGAAAATTTCGGGGATGCCCATTGAGATCAGCGAGGACGGCCTCGTTATACTTCATGATGAAAAAGTGAAGGATCCGTTGATGCCTTTGAAAATAGCAGACGTCGTAAAAGCCATTGGACGCGGGTTCAACCCAGAAAAAGCGTTACGTCTAATGGATGATGACGAATATTTAGAGATTATCAATCTCAAAGAATTCATAAGCGATACTCAAATGGCCCGCGTTCGTGGAAGACTAATTGGACGAGAGGGCAAAACCAGACGAATCATAGAAGACCTGACACTCTGTGACATGATAATCTATGGAAACACAGTAGGTCTAATAGGCAGCTCCGTAGGCCTACCCGTAGCGAAGCACGCCATAGAGATGATCCTTAACGGCAGTGAGCATGCAAGCGTTTACCATTACTTAGAAGGCCAGAGGCCCCGTCTCAAGATAGCAGAAATGGGTTTTGACCTGTGAGGCATACAATGACAGACTGGGTATCCAATAATATAGAGAAGGCAGAAGAACTGGCCAGGTTAGGATTATGCGATCGTTGTCTCGGTCGAATGTTTGGCAAAGAAGGTACAGGAATGACCAACGATATACGCGGTGCAATGTTCCGCGGTGCGTTGGCATCTTCTGGAAAAGAAATATTGCCAAAAGAACTCTGTCCTCTTTGCGAAAATATTTTTGATCTACTCCCACGTTTCGCAGAAGCGATATCTGATGCTGTTCATACAGTAGAATCAGATAATTTCCTAATTGGGACCAAAGTCGATCCAACGATAATAGCAAAAGAGAAAGAACTTGCAGAACAGTTCGGATTAGAGAAAAATGAAAGTATCAAATCAGAACTGAACCGCGAGATCGGCAAACTTTCTGCACCGCTAATCGAACGTGAAGTAGAATTTACAAGTCCGCAGATCGTCGCATGTATCGACACCCGTTTCGCAGATGTCGAACTTGACGTTAAACCGACTTTCATCGCTGGAAAATATACTAAATTAAGTAGAGAGATCCCGCAAACAATATGGCCGTGCAGAGATTGTAAAGGCAAGGGATGTCCGAAATGTAATAACGTCGGAAAAATGTATAATACGTCCGTTCAGGAGATTATTGGAGACATTGCTGTCGATATGGCTGGCGGAAAAGAACACTTCTTTCACGGAATGGGACGGGAGGACATTGACGCCTTGATGATCGGGGACGGGAGGCCATTTGTGCTGGAAATCAGTAGTCCAAGGATCAGAAATATCGATTTAGAAGCTTTAGAAATGGAGGCTAATTTATCATATCTGGCACAATTCAATTCATTACGTTATGTACAACGAGAAGCCGTACAGAGATATAAGGCCGCAGACCCGGACAAAGTTTATTGTGCACGTGTGAAGGCCGAGGGTAAAGTTAATAAAGAGAAACTAATTGAGGTAGCCTTAGCGTTCA